>PKWD01000207.1 GCA_003131945.1 Acidimicrobiaceae bacterium | reverse complement strand
GATGTCCATCGTCGACCGTGTTTGAAATCGGCACGAGGACCTTTGCGCCCTTGCCCGTCGACACGACCACGTCGGCCGTCACGTGTACCCAGCACGACTTTGTTGTGTTCAGGTCGTGCAGTACGACCAGATGTGGCAGTGCGTGAGCCAGCCACGCATCGATGTGGTGGCGATCGTCGTCGCGGAACCACCAGCCGAGGAGTTCGCCAGTTGCGTCANNCATCCTCGGATCCACGGCTCAGCTCGGAGTTTCTAAGCCTGGATACACCGCCCGAGCCCCCTTGGGGATTTTTGGACTTGCGACCGTGCCAAGGGGTGATGGGACCGTCATGGCACGGGTAAAGAGGCGTGAGTAACCAAGGGTTTTGGGTGATGGCTGGTTGTCAGCGTCTGGGTGTGCGAAGGGCGGGACGCCAGGCCGCCGGGCGGCTCAGCCCGGAGCGACGGCGGGTAACGCCCGGATCTTCGCCAGGGCTCGGTCGAAGCGGTGCTGCCAGGGCCAGTGCAGCGGCCCACGCAGTATGGGTGTGCCGGCCCGGTTGACCAAGCGGCCAGGCACGGCGATGAGCTGTGAGCGCAGCGTGGCGGCCACGGTGAGCTGGTCGTCGGGGTGGACCTGGCCCACCAGGGCGGCCCAGCGGCACAGGTTGTGGGCGAGCACGGCGCAGGCCAACCAGGCGCCATTGGCGGCGAAGTTACCCGATGGGCAATGAGCCAGGCCGGAGCCCTCTTTGATGTCGCGGATGGCGAGCTCCACGGTTGCGTGCTGGCGGTGGAAGCGGTCCAGTTCGACCGTCGAGCCTCCCAGGTCGCTCAAAAAGCCGTGGTGGCGCCAGCCCGGGAACAGGGCCTGCTGGGCGACATCGACCAGGCGGGTGCGCCGCACCACCAGGCGACGGCCGTTGTAGTCGGCTTCGGCTACCTGGGCGATGCCGTCGNNAGGCGATGGGCACCCACGACGCCTCGGCGATGGCGGCTATGGCGCCGGCAATGGCGCTGTTCCCACAGCGCACGGCCATGGTGAAGCGCACGTCCAGGCGTCCCAGGACGGCGATGGTGGCATTGGACCAAAAGCCCGAGTCAAAGCGCATGACGATCTCGCCGCTCGCCCCTGCTCGCCGCGCCCGGGCAACAAGCTCTTCGACAAAACGCTTGGTCCCCCGAGCGGTGTTGGCCGAGCCTTTCCTCATGCGGGCGTGGAGGATCTCCCCGCTGCCGGCGCGCACCGCGACGATGGGGTGGTAACCGAGCACCTTGGTATAGCCGTAGGCGGCCCCGGACTTGGCCCGGCCGTAGACCTGGCAAATGGTGGAGTCGACATCGACCACCAAGCGAGTGGCCCCGGGCCCGGTCCCCAGCGCCCATGCCCGCCGCAGCGACTCGGCGATCACGGCGTCCAACTGACGTACATGGCCGAAACTGAACGCCCGCAAGAAGCTCCCCAAGGTGGACGGCGCCATTACCCGGTGCCCGAGCACCCCACCGGCGGCCCCCGCCCGCAGGCGGTCGGCGTGGCCGATGTGGCTGGCCCCGGCCACCATGGCATGGACCAAGGTCAAGACCTTGCGGCCCGGACGGAACCCTCCGCGCCGGTCGGTGAAGCGGACTGTGGCGTCGACCAAGGCCTCCAAGCCCAGACGGGACACCAACGTGGCCACCAAGATCAGCCCGGCGTCGGCCACCAGGCCGGCGAAAGCCAGCTTGTCCATACCGAGAGCGGCGGCCGCCGCACCGGGTCCGGTGTAGCTGATGCCGGCCAGATCGAAGACGGCCTGGAGAGACCCGTCCTCCCCCGGCCCCCCGTGGCAGCAGATCACGGCCACCTCGAACTCAATCGCCTTGGCCCGCGCCAGCCGGCCGCCGGCCTCGGTGAAACCACCCTCGTTCCCGACGCTGAGCCGCAGCGGATCGGCCCGGCGCGGGACACCGTCCAAGAAGTCGGCCGCCTCCAAGGTGGCCGGCACCCGGAACCAGTCCCCCGTCTTCGACCAGTAGAGACCGAAGACCTGCCTCTGCGCTTCGAGCAGGGTCCGGGCCACCTGCAGACCGGTGAGGATACTGACGTCGTGCTCCGGGGAGGGCCCGCCGAACACGACGGCGACAGTGGCGGTGACAGTGGCGGCGACGGTGGCGGTGCCGATCGATGTGGCGGTGGGGGCGACGTTCAAGGCGCCTAAGGGTAGTGGTCAGGGAGATCGTTCTCGTAGAGCACGATGTCCCCGGCACCGAGCTGATCCCTCACCCAGGCCACGGCCTCCTGGCGCCGTGCCACCACCACACATCGCATGGCGGCGCTGTCGCCCTGGGCCGTCGGTCCACCACCCTCACCGACGCTGCCGGCACCGGCCAGGAGAGCGCGACGATTCGTTCGACCGACGACGACCAGGTCATCGGCCACCCTGGCCACCGCTCGGGCGAAGGCGGCGTTCTCCTCCACCTGTTTCGGTCCGAGCTCGACCAGGCCTGGTGTCACCACCACCCGCCGGGCCGACGGGGCGGCCATCGTCCCGAGCATCTCCAGCGCGGCCCGGGCTCCGGCCGGATTGGCGTTGTAGGTGTCGTCGAGAACGGTGAAGCCGCCGGCGCCGGTGCCGGCCTCCAACCGGTGCGGCGTCGTCGGGAGGTCTCCGACCCGCCGGGCGATCTCATCGATCGCGACACCGAGCTCCATCGCCACCGCCACCGCGCAGGCCACGTTGCCCGGCCGCGCTCCCACGGCCGCCCGCGCCACCTCGATGCCGCCCACGAACACCCTCAGTCCATCGCCGTCGTCGCCCACCGATACATCGGCGGCTGGCCCATCGGCGGCTGGCCCATCGACGCCTGATGCAGAGACGTCGGGGGCGCGGCCCGAGACCCGTCGCACCCGTTGGCCGCGTGCCTCAGATCGGGCGGCCAGCGCGGCGAGGCGGGGATCGTCGACATTCAGGACGGCGGTGGTGTCGGTGGCGGCGAGGATCTCGGACTTGGCCTCGACGATGCGCTCCTCGGTTCCGAACCGCTCCAGATGGACCGGCCCGATGGCCGTGATCACGGCGATGTCGGGCTTCAGCCACGAACAGAGCTCGGCGATCTCGCCCGCTCCATAGGTTCCCATCTCGGCCACGAAGACCTCGCTGCCGTCGGTCAGGCTCTCGTTCACGGCCCGGGCCAGCCCGGCCCTGTTGTTGAAGCTGGCCGGGCTGGCCACCACCGTCTTCGCCCCGGCCACCAGATGGGCCACGTATCCCTTCGTGCTCGTCTTGCCGTAGGAGCCCGTGATGGCCACGACCGTCGGTGCCACCCGCCCCAGACGCCCGGCGGCCCGGCTGACATGTCGGTTCGCCACCGCTCGTTCGAACGGTCCGGTGATGGCACAGGCCACATCGACGAGGACCGGGACGACCAGAGCCACGGCGGCGGCGACCACCGGTCCGACCCCGCTCTCCACCGCCAGACCGACAGCCACGGCGTCGAGGGCGATCCAGACGGCGGCGAGAGTCCGCAGCCGGCGCGTCCACGCCAACGCCGAGGTCCTTCCCCGCAGGCCCAGTCCGGTCGGGCCGAAGGCCACGACCAGCGCCGTGGCCAGTGCCGTGGCCGGCCACCGCCAGGCCAGGACGACGCCGGCCAACGCCACCACGACGGCGGCGATGCTGGCCGCGTCCTGCCTCCACCAGCGCAGCGCGAAACGCGAGACGGCCCCCGGCAGGTAGTGCTCACGTTGGGCCACCCGCAACCAACGGAGCCCGGCCAGAAGTGCGGCCACCGAGCACCCGGCGACAGTGGCGGCGCGCAGCGCCGTCATGGTGCGGTCACGAGGCGCTCACGATGCCGTCACCACCCCGTCACGATGGGGCCAGGGCCCGCTCGACGGCCGCCCGCAGCGCGTCCGGAGCCGTCAGCGGTGTGAGATGGCCCGCTCCCGGACAGAGCGTCAGTGTCGCCCCGGGCACCTTGGACTGAGCGGCCCGGGCCACCTCGACCGGAACCTCGCTGTCGTCGTCGCCCCAGACGAGCTCGACCGGGCAGCGCAGTCCCGCCAACTCGTCCTCGTAGCGTTCGTTCACCATGCGGACGAAGACGTCGCGCATGATCCCCTCCGCCGCCCGGTAGTCGGCCGACCCGTATCGCCGCTTGGCCCGCTCCATGCGCTCGTCGCCCACCAGACCGAACGCCTGCAAGCCCTTGGCCAACCGGAACCGGGCCGCCGGCTTCCGTCGACCACCGGTCCGGGGGACGAGCGGTGCCCCCGTGAGGACGAGGGCCCGGACCAGATCGGGCCGGGCCGCGGCCAGGGCCACCGCGATGCAGCCTCCCCGCGAATGTCCGAGGACCACCACCGGCTTCGGCCGACCCCTCTCTTCTGCGCCGTGGGCCTCGTCGTCCAAAACCCCTTCGAGCAGAGGGATCAGAGCCGACGCATAGTCGGCCGCTCCCCACGGGGTCGGTGGGCTCGGGGTGGCCCCGAAACCGGGAAGGTCGGGCGCCAAGGTCGCCAGCGATCCTCCCGGGGAGCCCGGCCCCACCACCTTGGCGAAGTCTCCGTGGGTCCGGGCCCAGCCGTGGAGGACCAGGACCTCGGGCCCGCCGGTGCCCCAGACCTCGCCGAAGAAGGCCCCACCGGCGAGCGACTTCAGCATCGGGGGCAGGATAACGGCTGGCCCGCTGCCCACCGGGACCCCATCCCCCCCGGCGTCACAACCCCCCGGTACTTTCCGCTTGTGGCCCCCGATCAGAGCTCCGCGCTGCTGCGAGGGCTCACCGAGGTACAACGTGCCGCCGTCATGTCGCCAGCGGCCCCCCTTTCCGTGCTGGCCGGGGCCGGGTCGGGCAAGACGACCGTCCTCACCCGCCGGGTGGCCCGCCGGCTGTTCGACGGCTCGGCCGAGGCCGAGCACGCCCTGGTCGTGACCTTCACCCGCAAGGCGTCCCGGGAACTGCGGGGCCGCCTCTGGCGCCTTGACGTACCCGGACCGGTGTGGGCCGGCACCTTCCATGCCGCCGCCTACGCGCAACTCCGTCGCCACTGGGCCGACGCCGGCGTCCGCCCCCCGGCCGTCATCGACGACCCCCGCCGTCTGCTCGGGCGCGTCATCGACTCACCCGACGTCGCCCCCGACACCGTGAGCGCCGTGGCCGCCGAAGTCCAGTGGGCCGAGGCCCGACTGCTCGCCCCCGAGGCCTACGAGGCGGCCGCCCGTGCCGCCGGGCGCCGCACCCCGCTCGGTGTCGACGAGATCGCCGACATCTATCTCCGCTATGTCGCGGCCAAGCGGACCCACGGTGTGATCGACCTGAACGACCTCCTGACCCGCGGCGCCGACGTCCTCGAGCGCGACACCGCCGTCGCCGCCGCCTCGAGGTGGCGGATCCGCCACCTCTTCGTCGACGAGTTCCAGGACGTGAACCCGGCCCAGTGGCGGTTGCTTCGGGCCTGGCTCCAGGGACGGACCGACCTCTTCGTCGTCGGCGACCCCCGTCAGGCCGTCTACGGCTGGAACGGCGCCGACCCGACCC
>PKWD01000278.1 GCA_003131945.1 Acidimicrobiaceae bacterium | reverse complement strand
GTGACATAGCGGATCCGGGAGGGCAAGTAGGGGCGACTCCTATGGCCAGCGCGACCGGCTCACACCCTGATACCGGCTCTTCGGTTCGGCCACTTCCCGGATCCAGCACAACCATACGCCCGGCCGTCGGCCGGCGCTTCAGCGCGCCCAAAATGCCCCTCTTGACAGAAAGAGGCTTCGGTTTGGTGTGGGTAGGGATGGCATTCAGACCAGTCGGAACTGCTTGAGGAGGAGTGTGGGGTTGGGGGTCGCCCTGACTGAGAGGAGCGCGCACAATCGCTCCGGGCTGTGAATACAGCGCGGGGCGCCGCCGGACCGGGGCATCCGTACCCGGCATATTGCAGCCGGACCCTCTTGGCTCACCCAGCGAGCAGCAAGCACTCGTCAGCGGCACCACAAACGCCTCGGTGCTACCGTCACGCTATTGGACCGCACCGGGCGGTCGATATCAACGAGGTGTGGCCATGATCGTTCGTGATTCTCTCTACATAGACGGAGCCTGGGTCTCGCCATCCGGGCCCGACACGTTGGACGTCATCGACTCGACCACCGAGGAGGTGTTCGCCACGATCCCGGCCGGGACCGCTGCCGATATCGATCGAGCAGTCCAGGCGGCGAGTCGGGCCTTCCCCGGTTGGGCGGCCATGTCGGCGAAGGACCGAGGGGCGTTCCTACAGAAAATGGCCGAGGGGCTCCAAGCCCGCGCCGGCGAGATTGCCGACGTGATCAGCCACGAAGTGGGGATGCCGCGGAGCCTCACCGAGACCTTTCAGGTGGGGCTGCCCATTGGGGAGTGCGCCGATAACGCAGCGCGTGCGGCGTCTTACAACTGGCAAGAGGAGATCGGTAACTCCCTCGTCATCAAGGAGCCCGTCGGTGTCGTTGGTGCCATCACGCCATGGAACTTCCCCCTGTACCAGATCGTCCTCAAGGTCGCACCTGCGTTGGCGGCCGGATGCACGGTAGTGCTGAAGCCGAGCGAAGTTGCTCCGATCAACGCCTTCATCCTGGCCGAGATCATTCACGAGGTGGGACTGCCGAAGGGCGTCTTCAACCTGGTCACCGGTCTCGGGCCGGTGGTCGGAGAAGCAATCGCATCGCACCCGCTCGTGGACAAGGTGTCCTTCACCGGCTCGACGCGAGCGGGCAAGCGGGTCATGGAGATCTGTGCGCAGAGCATCAAGCGGGTGTCGCTGGAAATGGGCGGGAAGTCGGCGAATATCATCTTGGAGGACGCCGACCTGGCGGCAGCGGTGCCGGCCGGCGTGTTCGGCTGTTACTTGAACTCGGGCCAGGTCTGCTCAGCCCCGACGCGGATGCTGGTACCGCGTTCGAAATTGGCGGAGGTCGAGCAGCTGGCGGCAACCGCGGCGGCAGGCTTCGCTCCCGGCGACCCGTTCGTCGCCACGACGGGCATCGGCCCGCTCGTCTCGGCCGTCCAGCGCGACAAGGTCCGTGACTACATCAAGAAGGGCGTCCAAGAAGGGGCGACCCTGGTCACGGGCGGCTCCGAAGCCCCCGCAGGGCTCGACAAAGGCTTCTTCATCCAGCCGACCGTCTTCTCGAACGTGTCCAACGACATGACCATCGCACGGGAGGAGATCTTTGGACCGGTTCTATCCATCATCCCCTTTGACACCGAGGAGGAGGCCATCGAGATCGCCAACGACACCGACTACGGCCTCTCGGGGGGCGTCTGGGCCGGCACCCAGGAGCACGCCATCGAGGTCGCCCAGAAACTCCGTACCGGCCAGGTGGACGTGAACGGCGGCGACTTCAACCCCCTGGCGCCCTTTGGCGGCTACAAGAAGTCAGGTATCGGCCGCGAAAGAGGCGCCTTCGGCTTCGAGGAGTTCCTCGAAGTGAAGTCGATTCAGCGGTAGCGCTCGCCTCGATGGGGATGTTCCCAGTCGTGACGAAGAGCGGATCGAAAGCCCCCTGGTCGGAGGTCTGGTAAGAGGTGTCAGTTTCGCCACACTTGACGTAACGGGTCCTCATGCTCGTGGCCACAGCAGAGAGAGGTACCCGGCGCATCGACATGTGGGCCCGATCTCACCCAACCGATAACACCGCCCAGGGGTGCACGGTGGGGTCCCGGTTGACCGCCCTGCCGGTTAGTTCACCCCCTCACCGAACCGGTGGCGACCGGCACCCGACCGCAAACGCCCTCGGCCGCGAATACAGTTCGGGTCGCCACCGGCCAGGAGCTCACTGCTCCCGCGCGTTGAGACTGGCCCGGATGGATGCACAGGGGGCTCGGGAACGATTATGCGCTACTTGGGCCAACTCTCGCCGTTCGGCAACCTCGATCTCGAACGACACTTTCGGTGGATCGGGAGAAGTGCCATCGGTGTTGCCAGGCGCGCCCGTAGAAACCGACTCCAGCCAAGAAGGGTTGTCAGGGTGCGAGCCCGCGGGCGGCCCACGCCCGCGCGTTCAGCGTGAATGGTGCCGAAGGCAACATGTCGCGGCACCGATCACGAAGCTTGACTTGCCGCGTGGCGTCGAGTCCGGCCACATAGCTACCCGCTGGACCCACTCCGAAAGTAAACGGCTCCCACCAGTCGTCAAAGCTCGGATGCGTGACAGTGATCGAGAGAGAGGTGTCATCGATCGAGGCCAACCCAGCTTCTCTGAAAAGCTGCGCAAGGTGACCGTCACGCGCTCCCGCGAGCTGGGCTTCGCCCTCGACGTCGTGATCGAGTTCGCCTACGGCATCCCAGAAGAGGCTGAGTGGTCCCCCACCACCGTCATGATCCCACACGCAAGCAGCCACGACCCCTCCTCGGCAAGTCACCCGGGCCATCTCCCGTAGGCCATGGAGGGGTTCCTTCATAAAGTGAACGACGAGCTGTGCCAAGGTCGCATCGAAGGTGCTGTCCTCGAATGGGAGATGTTCCGCGGTTGCTCGTTGCACATCGATTGTTGGGTTCCGCTCTTGCGCCGCTCTTACAAAGGTCTCGGAGGGATCGACGGCGGCGACGCCTCCTGGTCCCACGCGTTTGACAAGCTCATCGGTCAAGGCGCCCGGGCCGCAACCCACGTCGAGCACACGGAGTCCCTCGACAACCGAAGCAAAGTCTGCGAAAACTGGAGCGAGCGGCGAAGAATACCGACCCATGAATCGGTCGTAGGCGTTGGCCCCGACGGCAAAGCTCACAATCAATAGGCTACGCCCGGAATCCGGACGCCTCCAGGGAGGCGTCAAATCCCGGTCCGGGAACCAGAGACGATCCCGGGTCCAGGTCGCCCCGACAAGACCAGAGCGCCACGGCCGGACCGGTCGGGATCACCCGTGTTGGCATGGGCTACTAAGGGTTACACCCGACCAGTTCCTCGACCCCCAACAGGCTTCCGAACGCGACCTCAGGCCGTCCGGTATCGCCACGGTGACAAGGCCGAATATTGTCACCCCCCCGTGCGGAAATGCCAGGTTGCGTAACGTCAAGCTGATGCCACCTGGAGCCGGACCTGCGCGATATTGATCCGAGCCGCGGG
>PKWD01000167.1 GCA_003131945.1 Acidimicrobiaceae bacterium | reverse complement strand
CATCGGCAAGCACTACAAGCTCCGCTACGTGAACACCTGGCCCCGACCAGTCCAGCAGCCACATCCTGAGATCTGGATTCCCGGAGTGGGGTCGCTCGAGACCTTGGAGTTCGTGGCCAAACACCACTACGCGTACATGGGTATCCCGTACTTCCACATCAGTGTGTTCGAACGGATGTTCTCTCTGATGCGAGATGCATGTCGAGCCGAAGGTTACGAGGCAGATCCCTTGCAGCTGGGTTGGCTGGTGCCGATTTTCGTCGCCGATACCGATGCCGAGGCCAGGAGTCGCTACGAGGACCATTTCTGGTATTTCGTGAAGAGACTGTTGCCAGGCATCAATATCTCCCCGCCGGGCTACACGACGGTCAGATCGGTCGAGAACATGCTCAAAGGGGCAGGGACGTTCGCCCTCAACCTGAAGTCGTGGCAGGAGGTTGTGGACGGCCAGTACGCCATCGTCGGATCACCGGACACCGTCGTAGAGCAGCTGACCGCCAATATCGAGCGACTAGGAGTCGGCAACCTCCTCGGCCTCTTCCAGCTCGGCACACTCCCGGCGGAAGACACCCACAGAAATCTGACGCTGTTCGCCACCGAGGTTATGCCCCGGCTGCGCCAGCGCTTCGGGGTCGCCGGCACTCCTGCCACCGCAGCGGTACGTCCGTGACTGTCCTCGTCGACGCGACCCTGGAGACGGCGGTTGGAGAAGTCGAGCTCCGGCGGGGCGGCAGCGGGGGGCCGGTGCCGGTTGTCTACCTGCACTCGGGACAGGGGGAAGGTGCGGCGATGGCACTCCTCGAAGAGCTGGCAGAACGATGCCAGGTCGTGGCGCCGGTGTTCCCCGGTTTCGGTGCTTCGCAGGGTCTCGAGTTCATCGATGACATCGAAGACGCCAGCTTCCACCTGCTCGACGTGCTCGACCGTCTCGAGTTCGCCCAGGTCGACCTGCTGGGTCTGTCCCTGGGCGGATGGATGGCGGCCGAGCTGGCGACGCGATGGCCAGACCGGGTCCGACGTGCCGTGCTCGTCAACGCCGTCGGGCTGCACGTCGACGGCGAGCCCATCAAGGAGATCTTCGGACGCCCGCTCGACGAGCTGGCCGGCGATCTCTACGCCGATCCCGAACATCCCGTGGCGCAGATGATGCGGGCAATGGCCCAGGCGGATCTGAATCCGGGCGAGATCCCGTTCGACCTCATCAGGCCCGTGATCCAGGCCCTGGCGGCGACGGCCAAGCTCGGTTGGAATCCGTACCTTCATAACCCCAAGCTCAGGGGACGCCTCGGCCGCTTCCGGGCCCCGGCTGTCGTGGTGCACGGGCGCCACGACGGAATCGTCCCCCGGGCCCATGCCGAGGCCTACGTTGCCGGAATTCCTGACGCACGAATCGTCGACCTCGACGGTGCGGCGCACATGGCCACTTTGGAGCGCCCGAGCGAGGTCGCCAGCCTGGTACTCCGCCACCTCCAAGGGTGAGCGCCGGCTCCCGCCGAGGCCGAACCCCGATCTGGACGCCGTTGAGGGCGCTGGTACCGTTCTCGCCATATGGCGCGCCGTGTCGAACCGGATGGCAGCGCGGCTCGACGAGGCCGACACGCCGCTCCTCGTGCCAGGCGAGGCCTGGACACGCCGCCGCGAGGTGCCGGTGCGCCGCCGAGGCCGGTGACGCCCAGGCGAAGGCGCCGCCACCGCCGAACCGGAGAGCGGATTCTGAGGGTCGCCGTCGTCCTCGTGGCCCTGACCCTCGTCGGTACCAGCAGCGTGTACGGGTACCTGCGATTCCGCTTGAATGAGATCCCGAAGATCAACTGCAAGAATTGTACGGCCGTGGCCGACGGCACTCCCTACAACGTGCTCATCGTGGGGTCGGACTCACGGGTCGGTAACACCGGTGGGGCGGCACAGGCTTTCGGCAGTGCGTCCCTCGTCGGGGGCCAACGCAGCGATACCATAAAGATCCTCCACGTCGATCCCACAACGGGCACCGCCCGGCTTNNACGTGCAGATGTCCGGTATGCCGGCGGGCTCCGGACTGGCCACCGACAACAAGATCAATGCCGCCTTCAACTATGGGCCTGATCCCCTCATCCACACCATCGAGGACACCTTCGGTATCCCCATATCCCACTTCGTGATCATCGACTTCACCGGAGTAATCAACCTGGTGAACTCCGTGGGTGATATCAAGCTGAATTTCCCTTACCCCGTCAGGGACGACGACAATGGCAACAATAATGCCGGCCTCTATATCCCTCGGGCCGGCTGCCAGACACTCAACGGCAATGCGGCCCTGGCGCTGGCGCGGTCACGCTTCTACCAGTACGAGGTGAGGCCCGGATACTGGGTCGCCGACGCAAGTGGTGACCTCGGTCGTATCCAGCGACAGAACGTCATCATCGAAGCAGTCATCGACAAGGCGCGCTCGAGCTACAACCCTCTCACGCTGAACGCGTTCCTCGGGTCCGTGGTCCACGATGTCACCGTCGACCAGAACACATCCGGAACCGACCTGCTCAACTTGGCCCAGAAGTACCACGCTTTCTCCGGTTCCAGCCTTCAGACGGCGACGATCCCGACGACCGGCGCATACTCATCAGCCGGCGGAGACGTAGAGGTGGTCCAGGAGCCGGCCGCCGAGCAGACGATCGCCCAGTTCCTCGGCACACAGCCGAGCGACACGTTGACGGCACCGCTCGACGCATACGGAAGCCCTGTGACGATTCCGCCCACGACCACCGTGCCGGCGACGCCGTCAACATTCCCATCGGGCAGTGAGCCGTCCACTACGACGACAACGGCCGTGCCCGGGACCGGTTCCTTCAATCCCACGCCCTGCTGAGCTCCTCGCTATCCGGCGTTCTCGGCCGGCTCGTTCAGGTCTCCCGGTCCTGCCTGCGCCTGGGCCGAAACCTCGTCGAGGGTCTGGGCCAGGGTGTTCCACGACAAGGTGGCGCACTTGATCCGCACC
>PKWD01000276.1:4064-6967 GCA_003131945.1 Acidimicrobiaceae bacterium | reverse complement strand
CCCGCCTGCTTGGCCTGAGCTTCGAGCGCGTGGATCTGGGTGATGGACACGAAGGGCACTATGAGATTGGCCCCGAGCTCGTACAGGCCGATGATGAGGAGGGTGAAGACGACCTTGTTGCGCAGGTCAGGAACCTTGAAGATGTTCTTTAGGCTCGAGAGCACCGCCCCTCCTCGTCACTTTTCGGCGCCCACGGCGCCCACGGCCAAGATGTAAAGGCTACCGGTTGGTGAGGGCGTTTCCCCGTGCAGGAGGCCGTCCGTGTCCGAAGGGGAGGGGGATCAGCTCCACCTGACCCCCGGCGGCCTCGATGGCACTGCGGGCGCTCGCCGACACGGCGTGGACCTCGACACGCAGGCTCCGGTGCAGCTCACCACGGCCAAGCACCTTGACCAGGGCCCCCTTGCGGACGAGCCCGACCGCCTCCAGGGTCACTGGGGTGGCCACATCCCCGGCGAAGTTCTCCAGGGTGTCGAGGTTGACCACGGCGTAGGCGACGCGGAACGGGTTGTGGAAGCCTTTCAGCTTCGGGATGCGCTGGGCCAAGGGCAGCTGGCCGCCCTCGAATCCCGGTTTCACCGTGTTGCGCGCATGTTGTCCTTTTGTCCCTCGGCCCGCCGTCTTGCCGCCCTTGCCGGCGATGCCACGCCCGACGCGACGCCGGGGACGGTTGGAACCGGCCGGTGGCCGTAGATCGTGGAGTTTCATGACGTCGGCCTCCCCTCGGCCGCCCGGCGGGCTTGGCGGGTGGCCTCTGTGTGCAGGTGCTGGGCGGCGGATTCGTCGGGCGGAGCGCTCTCTACCGTCACCAGGTGCGGGACGCGGGCGATCATGCCCCGGATCTCAGGACGATCGGGAAGGATGCGCGACCGACCGACGCCGCGGAGGCCGAGGGCCCGCAGAGTGCCGCGGTGCTTGGGTTTGGTGCAGATGGCCGAACGGATCTGGGTCACCTTCAGCTCACCACCGGATGTATTGGCCGATGCCGCTGCCGTCATGCTTCAACCCCCTGGAACAGGTCCGAGGCACGCTGGCGCTCGCGGTAGGCACGCAGGACGCCCCTCGGGATGACCTCGTCGGCGGGCTTGCCTCGCAGGCGGGCCACGTCCTCGGGCCGCTTCAGAGACTTGAGCCCGGCAATGGTGGCGTGGGCCACGTTGATCCCGTTCGACGAGCCCAGCGACTTACACAGGATGTCGTGGATGCCCGCCATCTCGAGAATGGCCCGGGCCGCGCCGCCGGCGATGACACCGGTGCCGGGAGCGGCGGGCTTGAGCATGACCCGCCCGGCGCCCGCTTCGCCGATGATGGGATGGGTGATGGTGGAGCCGGCCAGAGGGACGTTGAACATGTTCTTGCGCGCTTCCTCGATCCCTTTCTGCACCGCCAGACCTGCTTCTTTGGCCTTGCCGTACCCGAGACCGACGCGACCGTTGCCGTCGCCCACGACCATGAGGGCGGTAAAGGAGAACCGCCGACCACCCTTCACCACCTTGGCCACCCGGTTCACCCGGATGGTCCGCTCCTCGAATTGTCCGTCGAGCATTGTCAGAACTCCAGTCCTGCTTTGCGGGCGGCGTCGGCCAAGGCGGCCACCCGCCCGTGATACCGGAAACCCCCACGGTCGAAGACGACCGTCGTTACCCCGGCGGCCGTCGCCCGCTCGGCGATCAGTCGCCCCACGCTGGTGGCGGCCCCCACATTCCCTCCGGAGCCGGACCGCAGCTCAGCTTCGACCGTGCCGGCGGCGGCCACCGTGCGGCCGGTGCTGTCGTCGATGACCTGGGCCGAGATGTGGCGGGCCGAGCGGAACACGGCCAGCCGGGGGCGGCCCGTGGTTCCGACGATCTGCTTGCGCACCCGGGCGTGGCGTCGGATGCGCAATGTGCGCTTGCGTTGAGCGGTGGTGGCCATGGCTACTTGGCTGCCTTTCCGGCCTTGCGCATGACGCGCTCACCGAGATACCGGACGCCCTTGCCTTTGTAGGGCTCGGGCTTCCGCAGCTTGCGGATGTCGGCCGCCACCTGACCCACCTTCTCCTTGTCGATGCCTTTCACGATGATCCGCGTCGGCGTGGGCACGTCGAACGTGACGCCGTCGGGCGCATCGACCACGACGGGATGTGAGAAGCCGAGGGCCAACTCGAGTGAGCCGGGCCCTCGCGCCGCCGCTCGGTATCCCACCCCCACGATCTCGAGCTCCTTGGTGAAGCCGGCGGTGACCCCGGTCACCATGTTGGCGACGAGCGAACGGGTGAGGCCGTGCAGGGCGCGGTTCTGCCGCTGGTCATCGGGGCGCTCGACGATCAAGCTGGCATCCTCCTGACGGACGGTGATCGCTCCGGGCAGCGGACGCGCCAATGTGCCCTGTGGCCCGGCCACCGTCACCAGCGTCCCGGCCACCGTCACGGTGACGCCACCGGGTACGTCGATAGGAGCTCGGCCGACCCGAGACATCAGAGAACCTCCCCGACTGATCCGGTCCCCGCTCCGAGGAGCCGTAGACCGGACATGTCACCAGACATAACAGAGGACCTCCCCGCCCACGCGGCGCTTGCGGGCCTCGCGGTCGGTCATGAGTCCTTGGCTGGTCGACACCACGGCCACGCCCATCCCACCGAGGACGCGCGGGATCCGGTCGGCCTGTGCGTAGATACGCAGACCCGGCTTGGAGACGCGGCGCAGACCGCCGATCGTGCGCGTCCGGTCGGCCGCGTACTTGAGCTTGATCTCGAGGACGCTGCCGGGGCCGGTGGTCGACGGGCTGACGTCGAAGCCGCCTATGTAGCCCTCGCGCTCGAGAATGTCGGCCAGGGACCGCTTGAGCTTGGAGGCCGGCATCTTCACCGTGTCATGCATCGCCGTGTTGGCGTTGCGGATCCGGGTCAGCATGTCGGCGATGGG
>PKWD01000276.1:1862-4039 GCA_003131945.1 Acidimicrobiaceae bacterium | reverse complement strand
TGTTGCTTCTCGATCAATGCCTTCTTGGCCATCGTGTTAGATGCTCTCCTGCTGCCTGAACGGGAACCCGAAAGCGACGAGGAAGGCGCGGCCCTCGTCGTCGCTGCGAGCAGTGGTACAGATTGTGATGTCCATGCCGCGCGTCGTGTCCACGCGGTCGTAGTCGACCTCCGGGAAGATCAGCTGCTCGGTAACCCCGAAGGTGTAGTTGCCGTGACCGTCGAAGGATCTCGGGGACAGACCTCGGAAGTCGCGGATCCGGGGGATGGCCAGGGCGATCAACCGGTCGAGGAATTCCCAGGCCCGGTCGCCACGCAATGTCACCTTGGCCCCTATGGGCATGCCCTCACGCAACTTGAAGGCGGCGATCGAGGTGCGGGCCCGGGTGATCACGGGCTTCTGGCCCGTGATCACCTCGAGGTCCTTGACGGCGCCTTCGATCAGTGAAGGCTGCTGGGTGGCCTTGCCGACACCCATGTTGATGACGATCTTCTCGAGGCGCGGCACTTCCATGGTGTTGGCCAGTCCCAGTTGCGTCTGCAACTCGCCCCTGGTCGTGGTGTCGTAGCGCTCCTTCAGGCGGGGACGGGTACGGGTGGCTGTGGGAGTCATCCGAGCTCCGTCCCGCACTTGCGGCAGATGCGGATCTTGCGGCCTGTCTCGTCGAACCGCATACCGATACGGGTGGGGCCGTCCACCGGACAGACGATGGCCACGGCCGACACGGGCAGCGGCATGTCCTTGTCGATGATCCCGCCCTGCATGTTGGCCCGACCCTGCTTGGTGTGACGCTTCGCCATGTTGGCGCCGTCGACGATGACCTTGCCCACCTCGGGGATCGCCACCATGACCTGGCCACGTTTGCCGCGGTTCTTGCCACTCAGGACCTGCACGGTGTCACCTTTGCGTATCCGCATCACAGCACCTCCGGGGCCAGCGAGACGATCCGCATGAACCTCTTGTCGCGCAGCTCGCGGCCCACCGGTCCGAAGATGCGGGTACCCCGCGGCTGCTGTTGGTCGTTGATCAGTACGGCGGCGTTCTCGTCGAACCGGATATAGCTGCCGTCGGGCCGACGCCTCTCCTTGGCCGTGCGCACGACCACGCACCGCACGACCTCGCCCTTCTTCACGGCGGCGCCGGGGATGGCGTCCTTCACGGTGGCGACGAACACGTCACCGATTCCGGCATAGCGGCGGCGCGAACCCCCGAGCACCTTGATGCACAGGACCTCCCTCGCGCCGGAGTTGTCGGCCACCTTGAGCCGGGATTCCTGCTGGATCATCGGGCACGCTCGAGTACGTCGGTGACGCGCCAGCGCTTGAGCTTCGACAGGGGGCGCGTCTCCATGACGCGGACCCGGTCTCCCAATTTGGCGTTGTTGGCCTCGTCATGGGCGTAGAGCCTGGTGGTGCGCTGCACCGTCTTTCCGTAGCGGGCATGACGGACACGCTCGACCACAGCAACCACGACGGTCGACTGCATCTTGTCGGAGACCACCAATCCCTCGCGGACCTTGCGCCCGTTTCGCTCGGTAGCGGTGGATTCCTCGGTCATCACTCGTCCTCCTCGTCAGCGTCGGTATCCGTAGCAAGAGCGGCTTTGATCTCCTCGATCTCGTCGGTCTCCGCTACGACGGCGCCGAATTCGGCCGTGCTGTCGTCGTCTGTCGTCTCAGGACGGCGCCGGGCCGGGCGCACCGGGTGCTCGAGGATGACGGGCCCCGCATCTCTGCCTTCGGCCAGCGCGATCTCCCGATCGCGTAGCACCGTCAGGACCCGCGCCACATTTCGCTTGGCCACGTTGAAACGCGAGTAGTTGTCCAGCTGCCCGGTGGCCAGTTGGAACCGCAGATTCAACATCTCGCGGCGGTACTCCTCCAGGCGGGTCTCGAGCTCGTCGTCCTCGAGCTCACGCAGTTCGGTTGCCGTGGGCATGGCGTTACACCTCCACCTCGGCCGTGCCGTGCGTTCCGGGACGGACGACGAAGCGGGCCTTGAACGGCAGCTTCTGAATGGCCCGCTCCATGGCGGCCTTGGCCAGATCCCGGTCTACGCCGGCCAGCTCGAACAGGATTCGCCCGGGGCGCACGACGGCCACCCAGTGCTCGGGGTTTCCCTTGCCGGATCCCATACGGGTCTCGGCCGGCTTCTGGGTGACCGGCTTGTCGGGGAAGA
>PKWD01000276.1:0-1782 GCA_003131945.1 Acidimicrobiaceae bacterium | reverse complement strand
CATCAGTCGGACTCCTTGCGGAAGTGCGGCGTCTCGTGATGCTCGTTGCGCGTCCGACGCTCGATCTCTTCTTCCTCGGCCAGGAGCCGCTCGAGGTCGTCGGGCGGGCCCTCGGCCGGCGCGCCGGGGAGCGTCGTCGTCGTCGCTTCGGTCTCGGCGTCGACGACGTCATCGGTCGTCGCCGCCGGGTCGATCTGATCGGTGGCGTCGTCAGCCGGCGCGCTGCCGGGCTCACCCTGCTCGGCCCGGCGACGACCACCACCAGCCGTGACGAGTCGGCGCGGTCCCGACTGACCCGACGTCTCGCCGGCAGCCATGGCCGCCTCCCGCGAGATCTTGTCCTCCGACGACAGCTTGTAGGGCAGGATGTCGCCCTTGTAGATCCANNATGTCGGCCCGCAGGGTGTGCAGGGGCACGCGGCCTTCGCGATACCCCTCCTTGCGGGCCATCTCCGACCCGCCGAGGCGCCCCGAGCACTGCACGCGGACGCCGAGAGCGCCCGCCTTGGTCACCGTCTGCATGGCTCGCTTCATGGCGCGCCGGAAGGCGACGCGCCGAGCCAACTGGTCGGCGATGCTCTGAGCGATCAGCGCCGCGTCGAGCTCAGGCTGCTTGATCTCCTGGATGTTGAGCTGGATCCGGTTGCGCAGGCCCGTGATGTCCTCAAGCTTCTTCTTCAGACGATCGGCCTCGGAACCGCGCCGACCGATCACGATGCCCGGGCGCGCCGTGTGAATGTCGACGCGCAGGCGGTCGCGGGTCCGCTCGATCTCGATGCGACTGACGGCGGCCGACTCGAGCTGCCCCATGAGGTAGTCGCGGATCTTCCAGTCCTCGACGACGAAGTCCTGGTAGTTGCGCTCCTCGAACCAACGCGACTTCCAGTCGGTTGTCACGCCGAGGCGGAACCCATACGGGTTGACCTTCTGACCCATCAGTCCTTCTCCTCTGCGTCGGCCGCAGCCGCCTCGGTCCCGTCTGCCTCGGCGTCGTTCGCCTCGGCCTCCTCACCGGATTCCGCCTCATCGGACGCTGACGACTCGTCCTCGGTCGTTTCCACGTCCTCGCTCACCTCGACATCGGTGGTGTCGTCGATCGGTTCCTCGTCTGTGGGTTCGACCGGCGGGGACTCCTTCGTAGCCTTGGGCGTCGCTTCGTCGGCGCCGGCCCCCGTGCGGCGCCGTGAGGCGGCCACCCGGCGCGAGCGCCCGGCCGTCGTCTGCTCTGCTTGACGGGCCCGGCGGCGGGCCAGGCGATCCTCGGGCAGGCGACTCACGATCACCGTGATGTGACAGGTGCGCTTGCGGATACGGGTGGCGCGTCCCCGGGCCCGCGGGCGCCACCGCTTGATGGTGGTTCCTTCGTCGGCGTAGCAAGCCGCCACGTACAGATCGTCGGGATCGAGAAAGTCGTTGTTGCGGGCGTTGGCCACGGCCGAGGCGAGGACCTTGGCCACCACCCGGGCCCCTTCGCGGGGGGTGGACTGCAGAATCTCAGCGGCGCGGTCGACATCCTTGCCCCGCACCAGATCGAGGACCTGGCGCGCTTTGCTGGCCGACATGCGGTAGTGCCGCAGGACCGCACGCGTGCCTTCCACCTCGTTGGTCTTGACCCCGGGCATGTCAGCGCCTCGCCTGCCGTTCCTGCCCGGCGTGGTACCGGAAGGTGCGCGTGGGAGCGAACTCGCCGAGCTTGTGACCGACCATGGACTCGGTCACGTAGACCGGCACGTGCTTGCGGCCGTCATGGACGGCGATGGTGTGCCCGACCATGTCGGGGAT
>PKWD01000063.1:2245-6561 GCA_003131945.1 Acidimicrobiaceae bacterium | reverse complement strand
TGCCAGCACACGTCGGGCTTGAGCTCGAGGTGGGGTACCCCGCGGTCCATGGCCGCCCTGTGTAGAGCGCATCCGGCCCCCCCGGGAAACTCGGGGCGGTTCAAGAAGATGCAGGCGTCCTTCACCAGCCTCGTACTCAGATCGCCCTTGGCGCTGCGCTTCACGACACGCGGGTGCCCGCCGTCACGGGGCTGGCCCTGGCGCCAGAACTGCCATTGTTCCGGCGTCAGAGTGGCCGCCGCCGCCTCCACCCGCCGGGCGTCCTTCGGTCCGGTGAAGTGGGCCCCGTAGGAGCAGCACCCCTGCACCAGCTCCGGCGCCGGGCCCGTCATCACGCCCTGACAGCCGCGTCCGAAGATGCAGGTCCAATTGCTCTCGAGAAAGGTGACGTCGAAGAGCCAGGTGCGCTCGTCATCGGGGTCGGGGAAGCTCATCCACTCGTGGGCCCCGTCGGGTGCCCCCCGCCATGCTTCGTCGGCCGGCGTACGGGGCGGGCGGGCTTGTCTCGGTGCCATGGTTCTCAGCTCCCTCCGGCCGGCGACGCCGTGTCGACGTGCAGGGCGCGGAATTGTGCGTCGGTCGGTTCGGCGCAGCAGAACCACGCTTCGGTGAGCCGTGGTCTGTCGTCCGGTGCCAGTGCTGAACGCAGCCGGCTGTCGGTGACAGGCGACGGCCCGGCCGTGCGGTCGCCGTCGGCCGACAATGCCGTGTCCACCGCGGCGCGCACCGCCTCGTAGGCCCGCACGGCCGGCCACTCGTCGGCGGCCGCCTCCACGGCGATGGCGGCGATGGCGCTCTGGACGAGATCGAGGCGCGGGTCCGGCGACCGCCAGGTCCAGCTGAGACCGTCGGTGTCGTAGGGGCCGAGCAGGCCGTCGAGGGCGCCGGACGAGAGCAGCAGGGATCCGGGCGGGACGAGGAGCCGGATGGCGAAGTGCACGGGGTCGACGTTGCCCACGAGGTCGCAGTAGGAGACCAGGTCGAGCAGGGCGCGCACATCGGCGGCCGTGGTCCACGGGGTGAACGGCATGAGCGACGGGCGTGGCTCGATGCCGGAATGACGCAGGACGGCCACGGCCTCGATCTCGTCGGCCACGGTGTGGCCCTTGTCCAGCCGGGCGAGCACATGGTCGCTGGCCGACTCGAAGGCCGACACGGCGAAGAGCAGCCCGACGCCGGACAGAGCCGGCCACAGGTCGCGGTGCCGCAGGATGTGCTCGACCTTGGTGGTGATGTCGAAGGTGAGGTCGGGGAAGGCGCCGTGCACGGCCCCCACGACGCGGACGGCGTGATGGGGCCCGTTCAGGAAGTCGGGGTCCCCGAAGGTGATGTGGTGGGCACCGAGCTCGACGAGCTGAGCCACGTCGGCCACCACGGCGTCCTCACCGACCAGGCGCGTGCGGCCGTCGTAGACGACCGGTACGGGGCAGTGACGGCACCGGTGGGCGCAGCCGTGGCTCGCCTCCACATAGCCGGCCAGCCGTAGTTGGCCGGAGACGGCCAACTTGGCGTAGCGATCGAGAGGGGGGAGCAGGTGGCGTGCGGGAAGCCCGAACCGGCCCCGGCCCAGGGCCACCACGGCGTGTGCCCGCGGGGTACGGCGACCGCCGGCCACGCCGACATCGCCGGCCAGCCCGTCGATCCAGGCCACCAGCCCCGGTTCGTATTCACCGGCGATGGTGCTGTCGACGAGGTGGCCCGTGGAGGTCTCGTCATATCCGGCATCGAGCCCGGCGTAGAGGCCGTACAGACAGAGCGGGAGCTCGGGGCGCAGGCCCCTGATCTCGTCGCACACGGTGAGGGCCAGACGCATGGCCGTGTGCATGGGGACGGAGCAGGCCACGGCGTCGGCCCAGGCGATGACGTCGGGGTCGAGCGGATCGAGAGCCAGGTCCATGCAGCGCACCTCGTGACCGGCGCGCCCGAGGGCACCGGCCGGCGACGCCACGTGAAGCGGCTGATGGCCGAGCTCATAGGTGGAGACCAACACAACGTGCACGCGCCCACGGTAGCGGGCCCCACCGACGTGGTCGGAGAACGGTCAGAGTCAGCGGCCGGGGCTCGTCACAGCGTGGCGTTGCGTGTCGGCGCGTGTGCATCGGGCACGATGCGCACGCCCAGCACTGCCTGCGCCTGGCGCAGCGAGTTCTCGACATCGGCCGGCGTGCGCCCACGGGCGAAGACGAATCCGAGGTAGCGGTCACCTTCGGGCACCGGCACCACCGGTCGACCGGGGGCGATGGTGATCTGGACGTCGGTGATGCCCGGGACATCCATGGCCCGGTCGCGGCCCTCCACTGAATCGAAGATGCCGGCCCGGGCGATGGGGAGCATGAGGACACCTGACGCCCGGGCCTGGCGCCGGTTGGCCCCGAGGGGCCAGCCGAGGGCCTGGGCGATCACGAGTTGTTCGAGGGTGCGTCCGGTGGAGAAGGTGAGGGTCCGGGCACAGAGTCCGCCGATGGTGCGGGCCGCCACCTCGATCACCGATGCCCGACCGTTGTCCACCCGGATCTCGGCGTGGATGGGTCCCTGGGCGAGGCCGAGGGCGCGACAGGCGGCGGCCGTGGCGGCGACCACGGCGTCCATGTCACCGGCGGCGAGACGCGACGGGGTGACGTAGATCGTCTCTTCGAAGGCGGGGCCGTCAAGGGGGTCGGGCTTGTCGAACACGGCGAGAACGCTGAGGTCGCCGTCGGTGAGCAGTCCTTCGACGGCGACCTCCGGTCCGGGGACGAACCGCTCGACGAGCAGGGTGGGGTGGCCGTCGTCGGTGGCACAGGCGGCGATGGCGCGTACCCGCCCGACGACGGCGATGGCCCCCTCGGTGGTGTCCGCCCGCAGCACACCCTGGCTGGCCGACAGCGTTCTCGGTTTGATCACACAGGGCAGACCGATCGTCTCGACGACGTCGGCCACCTCGTCGGGCCCGGCGGTGCCGGCGATGGGGGCGAACGCCGGTTGGGTGACCTCGGCGGCGCCCAGCCGTGCCCGCATGAGGAGCTTGTCCCGGGTGGCGGCCACCGCCTCGGGGGCGTTGTGGCGCAGCCCCAGGCGCTGCGAGGCCACGGCGGCGGCCACCGCACCCCTGTCGTCGATGGCCACCACGGCATCGAGGGGGGCGACGGCGTCGTGGGCCATGATGGCCTCCGCCGCCGCCTGAGGGTCGTCCAGGGGGATCAGCACCGATCGTGGCCCCATCAGATCGGCCAGGGCGTGGGCCTCGTCGCCGCCGATCACGACGTCCACCCCCAGCGTGCGGGCCGCCTCCAGAAAGTCCGCCACCCGGTAGGTCGCGCTCGGAACGAGGAGGAGAACGCGGGCCATGCCTCTATGATGGACCCCGGAGGTGACGGCCATGGCCGACGATGTTGGACAGGCCGGGAACGGTCACACGAGCCCAGCTGTACTGGCCATCACGCCTGCAGCGCGCTCCGTGGTCCTCGACGCCCGGGCCCAGGAGACCGACGCCGACAGGTTGGCCCTGTGGGTGGAGGTCACCGGATCGCGTGACGGCGCCTACACCTACGACATGTGGTTCCAGCAGGCTTCCGACGCCGGAACCGGAGACGCGGTGCAGGAACGGGACGGCCTCACGATCATCGTGGCCGCCGCCAGCGTGGACAAGATCCGGGGGGCGACGCTCGACATCGGCAACAGCGGCGGCGAGCAGGGCCTCGTGATGCTGAACCCGAACGGCCCGGCACCCGAGAGGGCGCCGGCGCCGCCGGACCGGCCGGAGGCCGATCTGTCCGGCCCCGTGGCACAGCGCATCCTCTCCGTGCTCGAAGAGGACGTGAACCCGCAGATCGCCATGCATGGAGGGTGGGCTGACCTGGTCGCCTTCGACGAGGGCATCGCCTACGTACGGATGTCGGGCGGCTGCCAGGGATGTGGCCTGGCCAAGGTCACCCTCAGCCAGGGGATCGCCGTTGCCATCCAGGACGCCGTCCCGGAGGTGCGCGAGATCGTGGACGTGACGGACCACGCCACGGGTGAGAACCCGTACTACGAGCCGGCCAAGAAGTAGCAGGCCGAAGAGCGGGCCGGCCAAGAAGTAGCAGGCCGAAGAGCGGGCCGGCCAAGAAGTANNGTGGCGCCGGCGGCGACCGCAGGACTGACGACCGGGCAATGGGGCCACTCAGACCCCGACATCGAGCCGTCTCGCGGCCGGACGGTACGGTACTTCTATGCTGCGTTTCCTCACTGCCGGCGAGTCGCACGGCAAAGGGCTGGTCGTCGTGGTGGAGGGCGTGCCCGCCGGCCTGCGCTTCACGGCGGAGGATCTGCAGGGCGAGCTCGCCCGCCGGCGCCTC
>PKWD01000063.1:0-2233 GCA_003131945.1 Acidimicrobiaceae bacterium | reverse complement strand
AGATCGCCAACACCGAGTGGCCGAAGTGGGAAGAGGAGATGTCACCTGCTCCCGGCGCACCGGCCAAGCCGTTGACGGCTCCACGGCCCGGACATGCCGACCTGGTCGGAATGCTCAAGTACGGCTTCGCCGATGCCCGCGACGTGCTCGAGCGGGCGTCGGCCCGCGAGACGGCGGCGCGAGTGGCGGCGGGCAGCCTGGCCAAGGCCCTGCTGGCCCNNCATCAGCCACGTCGTCGCCCTCGGGGGCGTCACGGCCCCCGCCGGCGTACGGCCGCTGCCGTCCGAGGTCGACCGCGTGGACGACTCGGCAGTCCGCTGTGCTGATCCGGCCTCTGAGGCGGCGATGGTGGCCGAGATCAAGGCTGCCGCCAAGGTGGGGGACTCCCTCGGCGGGATGGCCGAGGTGCTCGCCTACGGAGTGCCGGTCGGCCTCGGCAGCTACGTCCATTGGGACCGGAAGCTCGACGGCCTGCTGGCCCAGGCGGTCATGAGCATCCAGGCGGTGAAGGGTGTGGAGATCGGGGAGGGTTTCTCCGGGTCGCGGGTGCGGGGCTCCGAGGCGCACGACGCCATCTACTGGGACGGTGAGGCCGGGGAGTACGTGAGGGAGACGTCGCGGGCCGGCGGGATCGAGGGCGGCATGTCCACCGGCTCGCTCCTGTGGCTGAGAGCCGCCATGAAACCCCTCGCCACCCTCAATCGCCCCGTTCTCGCCACTGTCGACGTCGCCACGAAGGAGGCGACAGTCTCGTTCAAGGAGCGCACAGACGTGACGGCCGTGCCGGCGATGGGTGTCGTCGCGGAGTCGATGGTGGCGCTCGTGCTGGCCGGCGAGGCGACGAGGAAGTTCGGTGGCGACTCTGTCGGAGAGCTCGTCCGCAACGCCGAGGCATACCTGAAGACGATTCACGAGACCCCCTCCGCCGCCTCGGCTGGACCCCGGGGCCAGGCGGGCATGCCGGTCTGAGGTGAACGAGCACGTCATGCTCATCGGGATGATGGGCGCGGGAAAATCGACCACTGGGGCGCGGGTGGCCCGGCTTCTCGACCGGAGGTTTTACGACAGCGACGAAGAGATCTTCGCCAGGACCGGGATGACGGTCCCGGAGATCTTTCGAGTCCATGGGGAGGCGGCCTTCCGCGCCCAGGAGCGCGCCGTGCTCGCCGGGGCGCTCACCTCCGGCGTGCCGGCGGTCATCGCCGTCGCCGGCGGCGCCGTCTTCGATCCGGACTCCCGCCGCCGCATGCAGCGCAGCGGCGTGATCATCTGGCTGCGGGCCACTCCCCACACCCTCCGCCACCGCGTCGGCGCAGGCATCGGCCGGCCCCTCCTCGAGCAGGATCCGGCCGGAACGCTTTACCGCCTCGATGCGCTGCGCCGGCCCCTCTACCAGGCGCTCGCCGATGGTTACATCGATGTGGACGGCGTCATTCCCACCACGGTGGCCGAGCGGGTGGCGCGCCTGGCGAGAGAGTGGCTCGAATCCGGCCGAGGGCTCGTCGCCGACTGCGGGGAGCTCTGACGGTGTCGCTCACCCGCGTGCCGGTCGGGCTCGGCGAACGGTCCTACGACGTGCTGATCGGAGAGGGAGCCCTCGAGGAGGTGGTCTCGTTCGTGCCTCCGCCGGCCCGCAAGGCGGTCGTGGTCACCCAGCCCGGCATCGGCGTCGAGATCGACACCGGACTTCCCTCCGAGGTCGTGCACATCCCCGAGGGCGAGCGATCGAAGTCCCTTGCCACGGTGGAGGAGCTGTGTCGCCGGTTTGCCCAGATCGGCCTCACGAGGTCCGACGTGGTCGTGGCCGTGGGCGGTGGGATGGTCACCGACGTGGCCGGTTTCGCGGCGTCGTGCTGGCACCGCGGCGTCGGCGTCATCCACGTCCCGACCACTCTCCTCGGCCAGATCGACGCCGCCATCGGCGGCAAGACCGGCGTCAACCTGCCGGAGGGCAAGAACCTCGTCGGCTCGTTCTGGCAGCCCGCGGCGGTGCTCTGTGACATCCAGACCCTCGGTTCCCTGCCGGCGCGGGAATGGTCGTCGGGTCGAGGTGAGATGGCCAAGTACGCCTTCCTGGCGCCGGGCGACCCCGACGCCTCGCTGCTCGATCTTCCCCTCGACGAACAGGTGGCCCGGTGCGTGGCGCTCAAGGCTGAATTTGTCTCGGCCGATGAGCGCGAAGGAGACCGCCGGATGATCCTCAACTACGGACACACCCTGGCCCACGCCCTCG
>PKWD01000184.1 GCA_003131945.1 Acidimicrobiaceae bacterium | reverse complement strand
TGCCCGCCGGGGTGGCCGTGACCGACTGCGAGGCCGTTAGCCCACCCGATGCGACGGTGGCCGTGCCTCCGCAGGCAACGAGGAGATATCCGGTGGGGAAGTCCGCCGTCATCTCGTAGGTCCCGCTGGCCACTGACGTCGGGTTCAGCGGGTTGGCCTGTGACGCCAAGGTCTGGGGTCCGGTGGCGCTCACGGTTCCGCCGAGGACCTCATCGATCGTCGTTGCACCGGCCGGCGTACACAGATAGATGTGGCCGGCGATGGTCGGGATGGGAGGCGTCACCCCACAGGCGGTCATCGTGGCCCGCGCTCCCGAGTAGAAGACGGACCGACCGCCGAGCGGAGTCTCGGACACGTCGGCTTGGAACGCGCAGGCTGAGGTGTGGGGCACGACGACCACCAGGGTCCCCGACTTGCCCGTGTCCGATCCCTCGAGCGTGCCCTGCGCCCACAACCGCAGCGTCCAGGTGGAAGTGCTCCACACGGGCACCTTGAAGGTGGACTTGGTAGAGGTGATAGCCGGGTGCACATATGACGGGCCGGCGAGTGCGGNNTGCGACACGAACGCCGAAAAGAGCAGCGACAATCCGACACCGCCGACGAGTGCCAGCACTCCCCGGAGCGTTGAGTTCCGTCCCCATTCTCCCGGCGGATTGCGTCGTTGCTGTGTCGTGTCGGCCATTGCCGTACCCCCGTCTCGGTCGCTCGGAGCCACCGGACTCCAGGGCGGCCCGCAATGGCTATCACAGGAATTCTGCAAATTCGTGACGCATTTCGGGATTTCTTATCGATTGCCGCAGACGGCGCGCGCGAAAGAGTTTGCGTTACCTAACACCGATCACGATGAGTGACCGTCGAGCCGAGAAACCACAGAGAGACGTCGTGCTGACCACAGCGACATCGATCTTGCGATGTGGCGTGGCGTCTTTCAGCCGGGAAGATTGCGGGGCCCGGATCCCTCCCGGCCGAGCACGTCATCGGGATTGGCGAGCTGACAGCGGTCAAGGGACAGGCAACCACATCCGATGCAACCGGTCAGTCGATCGCGCAGGCGTTGCAACTGCGCGATGCGGTCGTCCAGGTCGTCACGCCAGGCCGCCGACAGCCGCGCCCAGTCACGACGGGTGGGAGTGCGGTTGTCATCGAGCTGATCGAGAGCATCCTTGATCGTGCGTAAGGGGATACCGACGCGCTGGGACGCCCGTATGAAGGCGACGCGACGAAGCATGTCCCGCGTGTAGCGGCGTTGGTTGCCGGTCGTACGACGACTGGCGATAAGCCCCCGTGACTCGTAGAAGTGCAATGCCGACACGGCCACGCCACTGCGCGCCGAGAGCTGACCGACGCTCAATGCGCGGATATCGGAAGAGAGTTGCGGCATGGGCCTTGACCTCAATATTACTTGAGGATTTAGGCTGATGGCAGACAAGCGCCAGTCGGGTGCCGAGGAAGACAGAACGGAGAACCATGAGCGACGCATCGCCAGCGCTGGACGAAGCCTTCGACCGCATGGCGCTATCGGACTTCGAACTGCCGAACGGATTCGTCAACCATGGACCGATGGCCTGTGAAGCTCTGGCCGCGCTGGGCTGCGAGGACCAAATCGACCGATGGGCTCGTTGGTTCACCGAGATGGTGGGAGAAGGCGCCCGCCCCGCCGAGCCCCGAGGTGTTGGCGGCTCCGCATGGAAGGACGCGCTGGGCGACTACCGGTTGCTTCCGGAGTGGGTCGGCTACTTCGAACGGGCGCTGGCCGACGACGGATGGGCTCGCACAGTGGAGATCTGGGTACCCCGGCTGGTACCGGGACTTGCCACCGTCCTCTTCCACGGCGCCATTCGGACGGCCCACGCCGTCAGGGCCATTGACGCGGTCGAGACCCCGGCGCGACGGGCCGAACTCGCTCGGGCTCTCGGCTACTGGGCGGCCCGATTTCAACCGGGCCGTCCCCCAGCCGAGATGGCGCCGGACGAGGCCGTCGACCGCGCCGTGACCCGGGCGGCCGCCAACGGTGCGCTCCACTACGTGGCCCACCCGAGCATCTTCAACCTGCACGGCGTCACGGGAGCCATGGCCGTCGAGTTGCTGGTCGGTCACATCGCATCGGAGGCGAGGGTGGCCGCCTTGGCTCAGGTACGGGCTGAACACGCCGCCCTCTACACAGGTGCGGCCCCGGTCGTCACGCCCGATCCGACGGCCGAGTGGGACGAAAGCTTGGCCCTGGCCGCTGTGGCCAGCCGCGACGCGCATCAGGTGAAGCTGGTCGAGGCCTGCCGGCGAGGCTTCAATCTGATCGATGACCCCTCGTTCATCGCCGCCGCCCAGCGGGTAACGCAGCAAAGATGAGTTCCTGGGCGACCTCAGTCGCCGGGCCACCCTGGTTGTGATTCCTGACTCAAAGTTTCCGGTCCCTTTCCGCACCACCGAGACCAGCGGCGGGGGGCGGCGCTCGTCAATTGCGGCGCGGAAAGGGAACCGGAGAAGCACCGGCCATGTGTCGCTCTGAAGCCGACAGGACCGGAGAACCGGAGACGGAGCACAGTTTGTGACCCATCGACACACGACGTGTGGCTGGTCGGAGGAGAGGGAGTGGGAATTGTCGAGGTGATGACATATTCCGCTTCCCCCCTTTCCATCTGGCTGCTGTGCGAGCGAAACGCTCGGCGCTGGCGCCGCCAGGGTCTGGGGCAACGATGATGCGGGCCGGACCCGATGGCCTAACCCAATTGGCACTGTACCACCAACGGAATTCGGTTCCTAGGGCCGTTTCCGGGTCTCGACAAGATCACCCACCGTGACCGAGGTGGAATCGTCCTGCCTGTCCCCGACGAGGTTTGCCCCCGTGCCGACCCGATCGGGAGGCTGGACATTTTGACGGTCACAGATGCCCGTCGGAATTGAATTGGTGGATTCGGTTCGGGGCAGCGTGGTCGCCAGAGCAAGGTCGAAAGCGCCCTGACTGGAGCGGCGGCGCCCCGGGCCCTAGCGTTCTTGCCGTGAGCCAGGTCGCCGTCACCCCCGACTCCTCCCCCGTGTTCCGCTCGCGGGCCGACACCGCCATGCGCCGGCTACTCTTCGTTCCTCCGGGGCCGTCGACGGTCGGGGACGAAGCCGTTCACCGCATGTTCAGCTTCTCGATCGTCCTCTCGGCGCTGCGATGCCTGCTCAGCTATGTAGTTTTCCCCATTGCGACGCCCGCCTTCGGGCTGGCGACCGGAGTCGGTCCAGCCATCGGGATTCCCATCGCCGTGTTGGCGCTGACCTTCGATGTCATCGGTATCAGGAGGTTCTGGGTCAACGACCACCGCTGGCGATGGGGCATGACCGTGATTTACGCCGCTGTCATGGTTCTGGTGAGTGCGCTGTTGGTGGGCGACATCGTGCATCTGGCGTCGTAGCCCTTTCGCCTCACCCTCTCGATACCGCCCCTGAGGTCGGTGTCCCCGAGAGCCCTCACCACGCCTTGTATCAGGGTGGTCCACCATTTTGGTATCTGTTGCCCTGGCACCCCGCGAGCGGGGGCCGGCCGCCGGCGATTTCACAAAAGAGGTAGCGGCCGTCCACCCTTGGCTCGAGCGCAACGGCGAGCGGTGATCCTCCCCGAGGGGACGGCGCCCGCCACCGTTTGGCGTCGACGTCGTCCAGCCACGCCGCCTCTGTCTCTCAGCCCGGGGCCGCCGGCGTCTGATCTCTGATGGCGCGCGCCACCTTCTTCGCTTCGTACATGGCCTCGTCGGCCTGGCGCACGAGCTTCATCGGATCCGTGGCCGAGTCACACTGTGTCAGGGCAATGCCCACGCTGGCCTGAAGGGGAACGAACACACCCTGCACCGGGATGCTGCGCTCGGCGATGGTCCGGTGAATCCGGCCGGCCACGGCGTTCCCGTCCGTGCTGTGCTCATGACACAGTACGACGAGAAACTCATCGCCTCCCAGGCGTCCGACGACGTCGCAAATGGAAGTGGCCTCCAACAGTGCCTGGGCCGTGACGAGGATGGCCGTATCGCCCGCCTCGTGTCCGTACGTGTCGTTGAGCGGCTTGAGCCTGTCGAGGTCGATGAAGAGCACGGCCACCGTCTCGCCCGCCTGCCGGCGTCGGGTCACGTCGTTGGTCAGAAAGTCCAACACGGCGGCTCGGTTGTACAACCCGGTGAGTCGGTCGTGTGTCGCCGCGTCGTGCAGTAGCTGTCGCTGCACTTCGCGTTCGCGGATCCTGGCCGCCAGTGTGTCGACGCTCGATTGCAGGGCTCGACCTGTTCGACCGGGCAACGGGATGAGCAGCTCCGGGTGGGCCAGGTCTTCGGTGGCGAGGGCCACCGTTTTCGATTCCACCGCCTTCAGGGTCGAAGCCATGTCGTTGAAGGCCGCCGTCGTCGCCACCACTTCCCGGGGACCTCGATTGGGGAGCCGTTCGAGATCGAACTCCCCGTTGTGCACCTGCCGGGCGGCGGCGGCCAGGTGCTTCAGTGGACGGGTGAGTACCCGACCGGCGGCGATGACGCCGCCGAGACTGAGCAGGGCGAGCAAGCCGAGGAAGCCGATTTCGTACGTGAAGTGGTGGCTGGCCGTTGTCGCTTGGGCCAGCGCCGAATCCTGAAGGTCCTGCGACGCGGCATCGACCAGCTTGTTCAAGGCGGTCAAATACTGAAGAGCCGCTCTTTCGGAGCTGCCGGCGAACTGAAGGTTGCCCAGGAACGGGGCCGGCAGGCCGTTCAAGGCGACGGTCAGGCCCTGCTGGATGCTGGCGGCAAAGTGCCTGTCCGCTTGGTTGCCCTGCATGGCGCTCCATGTCGCCTGAGCCTTAGGACTGAGGTGGCCGACGAATTGGCTGGTGGCCGTCTGGAAATCGCCGACGGCTTGGATCAGTTCCTGCTTGGCGCCAGAAGGACCGGTGCCTTCGAGGACAAAGATTCCCCCCTCGATCTCCCGACCGCCGGCCAGAAAGGCGGCGTAGGTCTGACGCAGTGCCGCGGCGTGCACTTCGAACGATCCCGGCGGCTGCCACGCCTCGATATCGGTCTGCATCCTGTTGTAGTCGCTGTACCAAACGCTATCGATATCGGCTGCCATCTTCGTCAAGAACGTGTTGACGTCGTCGTAGGGGATGGTGTCGGCCGTGATTCTCGGAATCACGGTACGCAGTTGGCCGACATCCGCCTTCAACGCCGGTGTGGACGAAAACGTCGGGATGGCGGCGATCTTGTCCGAGCTGTGTGCCAGCTGGATTCCGTACGGGACCGCCGGCTTGAGAAGGCCGTCCAAGACGCTCTCGCTTATGCCGACCTGGGCGGCGTACGACACCGCCGACATGGGCACTTCCAAGGCGTTCATCTGGGCGCGGGCGGAGGCCACCACCTGCAGTTGTGCTGCATCCTTGGCTACCACCTGGGACCTCTGGCGAAAGGTCCAGGCCGACGCGCCTTCGGATCCGAGGACGATCCCGGTGGAGATCACGGGGAGCAGGACGACGAGCACGAGGATCAACCGAACTCCGGGGTGCCAGCCTGATCCGGCCGCCTTGGGGTCCTCCTCCGATTCGGAGGTCGGTCCATCGGTGACGGGTAACCCGTGTCCCCCGGATCTCGCCAAGCGTGCCCTAGCCATCGTGTTCACACGTATCGGCATCAAACCGCTCGGTCTGGACCGTCAACGCCGAAGATCCCTCCATGGGCTCGTATTTGGGCCTGGTGGCGACCTCCGCCCATCAGCTCAGCGGCGTGCTCGACCGAGGAACATGCTGGTCAGGCGCGTTTTCCCAAGGCTAAGGCCATGACGGCGCCGACCTGCTCCGTCTCCAGCAGGAAACCGTCGTGACCGGACGCTGATTCGATGACGGACAGGGGCCGGCCGCCGGGAAGGAGCCGGGCCAACTCCTGCTGCAAGCTCAGGGGGTAGAGACGATCCGATGCGATCCCGGCCACCGTGACCTCGGCCCGCACCTCTGCCAGCGCTCGTTTGAGGCCGCCGCGTCCTCGTCCCACATCGTGGTTGTTCATGGCTTCGCTGAGGACGATGTAGGAATTCGGGTCGAAACGCTCGGTCAACTTGTCGCCGTGGTGTTGCAAATACGATTCGACGGCGAACCGACCCCCTTTGAGGGGGTCCTCGGACGCTTGGGCGCTCCGGCCGAACCGACTCTCGAGCTCGTCGCCGGTCCGGTAGCTCATCTGACCGATACCCCGGGCGATGGCGAGACCCTCGACCGGACGGTCGGCCTTGTCGTAGTAGTCGCCGCCGCTGAAGGCCGGATCGGAACGGATGGCGCGTATCTGCAGCGCGCACAGGCCGATCTGATCGGCCGTGGCCGCCGCTCCGACGGCGAGAACGACGGCCCGGCTGAGTCGGTCGGGATAGGCCACGCACCATTCGAGGACCCTCATGCCACCCATCGAGCCCCCGACGACTGCGGCCCACCGACCGATGCCGAGCTGGTCGGCCAGAGCCACCTCCACGGCGACCTGGTCGCGGACGGTGACGAGAGGGAATCGGGACCCGTACGGTGCGCCGTCGGGACCGAGCGACGCCGGCCCTGTCGTGCCTTGGCAGCCGCCGAGCACGTTCGGGCAGACCACGAAATACCGGTCCGTGTCGATCGGTGCACCAGGACCGATGAGATCGTCCCACCATCCAACGGTGAGGTGGCCGGGCTCGGCCCGACCGGCCGCATGGGAGTCCCCGGTGAGGGCGTGAAGAACGAGCACGGCGTTGTCCCGGGAGGCATTGAGCTCGCCCCAGGTCTCGTAGGCGACCGTGATCTCGTGGAGCCAACCGCCGCCCTCGAGAACAGTGCCCGTTTTTGTGTCTCCCGGCACAGCGACGAACTGTCGCCGGCCCCGATCGTCCCCCTGCCGCCAGACCCCCGGTACCGCAGGCGGCGTCACGCTCCCTTGNNAGCGGTCACCCCGGTGGTGGTCTGCTCGGCCTCGGTCAACTGTGAGTGGGTCGTGGACGCCGGGTGGATGGCCAGGCTGCGCACGTCGCCCACGTTGGCCAGATGACTGAACAGCTCTAGTCCTTCGATGAATCGCCGACCCGCCTCGGCACCACCGGAAATGCCGAAGGCGATGATCGAGCCTCCACCCTTCGGCAGATACCGCTGCTGGCGTTCGTGCCAAGGACTGGACGCGAGGCCCGGGTACGTCACCCATCCCACTTCGTCACGTGCTTCGAGCCACTGGGCCACGGCGATGGCGTTCTGCACGTGGCGCTCCATCCGCAGGCTGAGGGTCTCGAGGCCCTGGAGGAAGAGGAACGAGTTGAGCGGGGCGATCGCCGGTCCGGTGTCCCTCAGATACTGCAGGCGGGCCTTCAGGACGAACCGCGCCGGGAACAGCGCCTCGGGGAGCTGCCCGAATACCAAGCCGTGGTAGCTGGGATCCGGTTCGGTGAATCCTGGGAACCGGCCGCTGCCCTCATAGTCGAACGTNNCGTGGCCGCCGATGAACTTGGTGGCCGAGTGGACGACGATATCGACTCCGTGGCGCAGAGGCTGGGCCAGATAGGGCGTGGCCAACGTGTTGTCGACCACGAGCGGAATGCGACTGTCATGAGCGACACCTGACACCCCCTCGAAGTCCAGCACGTCACCTTTGGGGTTGCCGAGAGTCTCAGCAAAGAAGGCCTTGGTATTGGGCCTGATGGCGGCACGCCACGCGTCCAGATCATCGGGCTCGTCGACGAAGCTCACCTCGATCCCGAGTTTCGGCAGGGTGTAGTGAAAGAGGTTGTACGTCCCGCCGTACAGCGAGGCCGAGGACACGATGTGACCACCGTTCTCGGCCAGGTTCAGCAACGTGATGGTCTCGGCCGCCTGGCCGCTCGCCACCGCCAGGGCGGCCACCCCTCCCTCGAGAGAGGCGATGCGCTCTTCGAAGACCGCCTGGGTGGGGTTCATGATCCGGGTGTAGATGTTCCCGAGCTCCTGAAGACCGAAGAGCGCCGCGGCATGGGACGTGTCCCGGAAGGTGTAGCTCGTGGTCTGGTAGATCGGTACCGCCCGGGCCCCGGTGGTGGGGTCCGGAACGGCTCCGGCGTGGATCTGGCGGGTCTCGAAACCCCAATCGGGCATGGCGGTGGCCTCCCTTGTGTTCGTCCCCGGACGTAGGTCGCCGACGCGGGGCTGAGATCAGCGTCTCAATCTTCACAATCCGGATCTACTTAGTCAACTAGAGCAGGCGATCGGCATGCCACAGGCTGCCGATGCCGAGGTCCCGGCCCCCGGTGAGGGCTTCCCGGGCCAGCGGGTTGGGCGAGGCAGGCCCGACCCGGGTCAGCGTGTTGCGGTCGATATGCCGGAACGGCTCGGCGCGATCGGGGATGTCCAGGACCCCCTCCTCCTCATACGACCAGGTGGCGTCCGGATGCACGGTCACCTGCATCCGGTAGCTGAGCGTACGGAAGGCCCGGTCGAGGAACGGGTTCGACAAAATGCCGTAGACCTCCGTGCCGACCGAGGCGGTGACCTCGAACTCTGTGGCATCGGGTTCGGCTTGTCCTCCGGCCAGGAGAACCTGACCCCGGGGGATGGCGAGTGTGAGGACGACGGACTTGGCCGCCGGCTCCCACAACCAGTAGCCGACCTGGTCGTGGAATGTCTCGACCTCGCCCGGCTTCACGATGTGCGTGTGATAACGCAGCCCGTAGAAGAGCTGCGGACCGTTGGTCTGGCGGTCGATCGGCTGGGATTCGTAATGCTCGACAAAGTCGTCGCGCTCGGTGCCCTCGGCCACCGGATGCTGATCCGAGCCTTTGCGCCCCTCCCAGATCCCGGCCATGAGACCCAGTGGCCCCAGGTTGGCCAGAGTGTCGGGCTCGCCCTCGGCTTCGGTGTAGATGTCCTGCGGCATCACCCGCGACCGTATTCCAGGGTGGGCCACGGTAGGCAATCAGAGGTGAGAGCAGTAGGAGCTCCCCCTGGCGCTCGCACCTGGGCCCATCCGGTCGAGCCTCGGTCAGTCGAAGCTCGGGCTCCGGTCCCGGGTGCGCTTGAGCTCGAAGAAGCCGTCCGTGCCGGTGACCGCCAAGACGCCGTCGAATAGCCGGCCCGCCGCCTCGCCCCGTGGAATCGGAGTCACGACGGGGCCGAAGAAAGCATTGCCGTCGACGCTGATGACGGGGGTGCCCACGTCGAGACCGACCAGGTCCATGCCCTGCTGGTGCGACGCCTTGATGTCGTCGTCGAACTCGGTGCTCGTGGCCGCCTCGAGGATCGAGGAAGGCAATCCGACCTCCTGCACCGCCTCTGCCAGGGCGTCCGCATCTCGGCGCTGCTCGTTGTGAAAGCGCGTTCCCAGAGCCGTATAGATGGGCAGCACGATGTCGTCGCCCTGCTCGGCCTTGGCCGCTGCGCAGATTCGGATCGGCCCCCACGCCTGCTCCAGGCGTTCGAGGTACTCCTTGTCGAGGCCCTCACCCTTGTGCTGCTCCAGGTTGAGGTAGGCCAGCGACATCAGATGCCAGCGGGTCTTGACCGGTCGGACCTGTTCGACCTCGAGCATCCACCGCGAGGTGATCCAGGCCCAGGGACACAATGGGTCAAACCAGAAATCGGCATCCGTCACGTGCTCTCTCATGGGTCCATCAACACCTGGGACGCCGACGATGTTCCTTGCTCGCGGCCAGATCCGCGGCCGGCCCCATGCCGATGAAGCGATCCGTATAGTGCTCTCATGGCCCTCGAAGGAGAATACGAACCCAGTCCGGCCGAATGGGTGAGAAACCAGGTGGCCGAGTACGAGAGCTCAGGGGGCCGGCGGGCGAACACCCTGCTGGACACCGGACGGCCTGTCCTCCTCGTCACGACCCGCGGGAACAAGAGCGGGAAGATCCGTAAGACCCCTCTCATGCGAGTCGAGCACGACGGGGAGTACGCCCTGGTGGCCTCGAAAGGAGGAGCTCCCTCTCACCCGGTCTGGTACCACAACCTGATGGCCGACCCCACGTCCGTCGTCCTCCAGGATGGTCCCGAGCCTTTCGCGGTGACGGTCCGCCAAGTGAGCGGTGACGAGAAGGCGATCTGGTGGGACCGCGCCGTGGCGGCTTACCCGCCCTATGCCGAATACCAGGCCAACACCGACCGGGAGATCCCGGTCTTCGTGGCCACCCGCAAAGGCGGCTGACCGGATTCTCCGTGCGTTGGCGGCAAAGGCCTCAACTCTCGTCGCGCTCGAGCTTGAGGGTGGAGATCTGGAACGGTGCCATATCGAGCGTGACAAAGGCACCCTCGGCCGGGGTCTCGGCCACCTCGCGTTCGAGCA
>PKWD01000128.1 GCA_003131945.1 Acidimicrobiaceae bacterium | reverse complement strand
CGGGTGGTGATCGATCGTCGTTTCCCGTTGGCCGATGCGGCGGCCGCCCACGAGTACATCGAAAGCCGCCAGGCATTCGGACGGGTCCTGCTGATCCCTTAGGTCTCTTTCCGGCACAGGATCTCGCCGTGGAGCAGGCCGAACCATCCGTCGGGTGCGGCCACCCAACGACGCCAGGCGGCGGCGATCTCTCCGAGGTCGTCGGTGCTCGTCATCCCCAGGTCCACCGCCTGGAGGCCGAGAGCTGACTTCGTCATGCGATCGGCCCAGAGCTCACCCCACCAGCGTCGGTCGTCGGGTTCGGTGAAGCACCAGGCCGATGCCGTGGCGGCGATGTCGGCGAATCCGGCGGCGCGGGCCCATGTCACCAGCCGCCGGCCACCATCGGGATGGCCCCCGTTGTGGCGCGCCACGTCGCGGTAGAGGTCGAGCCAGACATCGAGCCAGGGATCGGCGGGATACCAGGCAAAGGCGCCGTAGTCGCCGTCGCGGGCGGCCACGAGACCCCCGGGGCGACAGACCCGGCCCATCTCGGCCAGGGCGCTCACGGGATCCGACAGGTGTTGGAGCATCTGGTGGGTGTGGACGACGTCGAAGGCGCCGTCGGCGAAGTCGAGGGCGTAGGTGTCGCCGACGGCGAACCGGACATTGGTGATGGCATTGTCGTCGGCCGTGGTGCGGGCGATGTCTATGGCCTCGTCGACGTTGTCCACCCCGACGACGAGGCCGGTGCCGATGTGTCGGGCCAGGTCGACGGTGATGGTCCCGGGTCCGCAGCCGACGTCGAGGATGTCCTGACCGGGGCGCAGCCAGGGCAGGAGGTAGGCGGCCGAGTTCTGCGCCGTCCGCCACCGGTGCGACCGCAGGACGCTCTCGTGGTGGCCGTGGGTGTAGCGGTGTCCGGGTGCGCCCGTGGGTGCCGGTGTGGGGGCCATGGTCTCAGCATGGGGCGCCCCACTGTCATTAGCAAAGAGATTTATCAATAGATAGTTATATGATAATTGAATGTCACGACCGGAGCAGCTGAGGACGTTCATCGCCGTCTACCGGGCCCGGTCGGTCACCGACGGCGCCCGTGAGCGTGGCCTGTCGCAGCCGGCCGCTTCGCAGCAGCTGGCCGGCCTCGAGCGGGCTGTGGGAAGCCCGCTTTTCGTCCGTACGACCCGGGGGGTCGAGCCCACCGGTCAGGGGGTGGCGTTGTATGCCGAGACGGCTTCGGCGTTGGACCAGCTCGAAGCGGTCCTCACGGGGTTCGACGGCGGGGCGGGCCCATCGGCTGCTCCTCTGCGGCTCGGCTCGACGGCCGAATTCTTCTCGTCCCTCGTTCTTCCGCTGCTGGGCGCCACCGACCTGGCCGTGGTGGCCAGCTTCGGGGCCGATGCCCGGCTGCTCGAACAGCTCGAGCGTGGTGAGCTCGACGTCGCCGTCATGAGCTCGGCGCCGGGGCGACGGTCGTTCGAGGCCGTACCGATCGGAGAGAAGGACTTCGTCCTCGTCGCCTCGCCCGGCACCGCCCCCGGTTCCCCGTTCGGCTCGTTGGCTTCGCTCGGGGAATGGCTCGTCGGCCAATCGTGGGTGGCCTACAGCCTCGAGCTGCCGATCACCCGCAGGTTCTGGCAGACACATCTACGGCGCCCGTTCTCGGCCCGGCTGCGACTGGTGGCCCCCGATCTCCGGGCGGTGACCGGTGCCGTCGAGCGGGGGATCGGGTGCAGCATCTTGCCCCGGTTCGTTTGTGCCGGTGCCATCGAGGAACGCAGAATCATCGAGGTGCACCCGGTGTCCGATCTGATCCCGGGCGAGCCCTGGTTCGCCAGTTTCCGGGCCGGCGACATGGCGCGCCTACCGGTGGCCGAATTCGTGGGGCTTTTCGACGCATGACGACCTATGTGGCCATGCTCCGGGGCATCAACGTGAGCGGTCGGAACAAGCTGTCCATGGAAGACCTGCGGGCCATCGTCGCCGCCGCCGGGGCCAAGGACGTGCGGACCTACATCCAGAGCGGCAATGCCGTCTTCACCAGCCGCCGATCGCCGGCGACCCTCGTCGAGGCCGTGGAGAACGACCTCGAGATCGCCCTGGGGAGCAAGGTGGCGGTGCTGGTACGGACGAAGGAGGAGCTGGAGGCGGTCATCGGCGCCAATCCCTTCGTGGAGCGCGGGGAGGATCCCAAGGTCCTGCATGTGACGTTCATGGGCGGGATCCCGGACGGCAAGGCCCTGGAGTCCGTCAAGGGCAAGCGAGCCGACGCCGACGAGTTCCAGGTCGTCGGACGCCAGGTCTACCTGTTCTGCCCGAACGGCTACGGCACCACCAAGCTCACCAACACCTTCTTCGAGAAGAAGTTCGGTTCGCCGGCCACCACCCGGAATTGGACGACGGTCACCAAGCTCGTCGCACTGGCTCAGGCCTAACACCGGGCTGTCACGCCGGCCCCGCTTGTTCAATCGTTGAGGCCGCATTGGGCTGGATCTGATCTGGGTCGGTCATGGTTGCGGGGACCGAACTTTTACGAAGGGGATCCAAAGTGAGAATTCGAACTGTCGCTGGACGCGCCGCCATCGCTTCTCTGGCGATCATGGCGGTGCCCACAGCAATGAGCGGTGTGGCCTCGGCCAAGCCGAAGCCGGTGAGCCCCCCGACGACCTCCCCGGCGTGGGACTGGTGCTCGCCGCATGCCGTCAAGATCGGGCACACCTTGACGATTCACGGTTCCGACCTGACCGGTGCCACGTCAGCGACGATTGGCGGAGCTGCGGCCAAGATCAAGAAAGACACGGCCAAGGTGATCAAGATCTCCACCAAGGGCGCCACGGCCGGCACGGTCAAGATCTTCTTCACCGGCGCCTCGGTGAGTGGACCCTGCAACTTCGTGGCGTAGCGGTCGCTCAAGAGACAGACGGGTCATCGCTGGTTTCGATACCGGCCACGACGTCCGAGATCCACGCAGCTGTACCGGGTCGCACGCCGAAAGGCGGCGGCCCGGTTCTGCGTTGTCAGCGCCCTGCGTTGTCAGGGTTCGGTGTCGAGGATCTTGCCGTCCTTGTTCAGAGTCATCCGGTGAACTTCCATTGACTCCTTGTGCCAGTCGTAGCCGAGTTCCCGTGCGTACAGTTCGAGGTTCGTCGGATTGAGCGGACATGTCGACGCGTGATGAATCTCGATCTGAAAGGTGGTGTGACCATCGGTCGGTGTGTGCGGAGCGTCTATCCGACGAACGTGGCAATCGCCGCACTGGCCACGACGAAGGGTGTCGACGGCGCGGTAGTAGCGCTCCTTGAAGGGGCCGGGCGCATTATCGGGTGGGCCCGGGAAAGCGTCCACGGCGGCGCGGATGAGCTGAGGGTTCAGGGCCTTCTTTTTGCGCACGGTGGTCGCTCCTGCGCTGTGTCTGATGTCGAGAGGTGATCGTGCCGGACGGTCACTTCCAGCGGAAGTGGACGAAGA
>PKWD01000285.1 GCA_003131945.1 Acidimicrobiaceae bacterium | reverse complement strand
CGTTCCCGTTGCCTCCGGCATTCGAGTACGCAGCGCCGTTGCCGCCGGCATTGGAGTTGGCATTGCCCTTGGCGACAGCGGCGACGGCTTGTCCGCTACTGGGTGCGGCCGTGGGGGATGTACTGCCGACCGGTGACGAAGCTGACTCGTTGGTGCGGCCGTGGGGGATGTACTGCCGACCGGTGACGAAGCTGACTCGTTCGAGCTTCCAGCGATGGATGACATTGCGGCCTGTGGGGACGTGACGCCTGTTTCACCAGAGGAATCGGCTGCGGGAGCGAGCGACGATGGCTGGGCAGGATTCCCCGACGACGCGCCTCCGGCAGCGGACGATGCAGCACTCGTCGGAGCCACATGATCGCTGGGCGCGGGCACACTAATGGTTGGGGGCGACGACGCGGACAGCGCCGCTTCCGCGTGAGCGACGCTCGGTCCGGCGGCGACCATCGCCCCCAACGACGCTGTCGCGATGCTCGACAGGGCGCCGGTGGAGAGCACAGTGCCGCTGCCCGCAGCGGCACTCACCTGGGCCGCTGCCCTCGGAATCACGGTGAGGAAGGGAATTTCGGTCATCCAGGCCACAATTCCCAGGGCCCAGTGCAGCCGACCGAGCGGGACATTCAGGAACGCCCGGACGATGCTCGGGTCGAACTGCGTCCCACTGTTGCGAACGAGTTCTGCCCGGGCGGCTTGGGCGGACATGGGGCGCTTGTAGGAACGAACGGCGGTCATCACCTCGAACGAATCAGCGACAGCCACGATACGGGCAACAAGCGGGATCTGCTCGCCGGACAGGTGAAGGGGATAGCCAGACCCGTCGTAGTGCTCGTGGTGGGCACCCACGGCGTCCACACCGCTTTCGAGAAAGGGGCGCAGCGGCTCCACCAATCGGGCGCCCTCGGCGGGATGGCGGTGCAGGATGGTCCACTCATGCGGTGTCGGTGCGCCGGTCTTGTTGAGGATTTCCGCGGGCACCAGGAGCTTGCCGATGTCATGAAGAAATGCACCCCAACGGACCTCATTCGCTTCGGCGGGAGACAACCGCAGCTCCTCGGAGATCAGGTCGGCCATTGCCCGTGAGCGCTCGGAGTGGCCCCGGGTTCTTCGGTCATGAGCGTTCAACGCCGACGCCAGGGTGACGACCTTCTCCGCCAGGGCAGGAATCTCGTCGTCCCCTTGCGCCTCTTTGGCCCACCGCTGGAGCTTCCGAACACTCGTGCTACGCATCGCCACAGAGAATCGAGACGGGGCACAGTCTGGGAACACCAAGCTGAGTCGCAAGAGAGCAGCCAAAGGAAGGAGTCGCCGCGCCAGCCGCTCGACAACGACAAACCCGACGATCGATGCAACGGCTCCCAGTGCCATGCGAGCCACGATTGACCCGAGCGAGTTACCGGAGATCGACGAGCCGGCGACCACACCGGCAACCACGGCAACGGCTAGTGGAACCGACAAGACCGTTGCTCGCACCAAGGCGGATGCCACCGGTCGGCGACACCACCGGTTCCCGGGCGCACTCCTTGCCACGTCGATGGTGCTGGGGGGCGTCACTCGCATACCTACCTGTCCTCGGGCACGCTCGTTCTGCGAAGCGAAAGTGCTCCAGGACCGGTTTCGCTTGGCTCCCCGACCGGCGCAGCGACCATTTCGCCGATCGGATCAATGCCTCCCTGGTGGGTGATCTGACCTTCACGGGTCATGGTAGGGATCTCACGCTGCGTGGTCAAACAACCATCACACTACGATCAAAAAGGGATCAATTTCGTGGCAATTCTTGCCCCACACCAGGGCTTGCCCTCGTTCTCCGCAATTGCCCGTCCTGCAATGGTCACGCCTCGCCGTAGCGATCTGGGTAATCCCGCCGCCTCTGTTCGTCAATTCGTCGGCGGTCCTCGGCGGTCTCTTCGATTCGCCGGTAGGACTCGGGTGGGTGGGGCGTCCTATGGCGAAGATCGCTGATGTGCCGGATCAAAGCGGGGAGATGGCCGGGTATGGCCGACGGGGATGTCGAGCCCTGTGCAGGCGTCTGCTCTTGGGCTTCGCCGTTCATTGCCCTACCTCACCTTCGGGCCGAATCGAGCCATCCCCGAGGTCGTCCACGTGGCGATCGCTCGTGGAGAATCGTTCGGTGAGAGCGATCATTTCTTTGTCGGTGAGTCCTCCATCGACGGCCACGAATGAGGTCGGTACCACGGTGATCACCACTCGCACGTCGGCGTCGACGACCGGAACGACGAAGTCATAACGCTGTTGGAGACTTCGATAGAAGGTTGCCCCAGGGTCGGCTTCGATCGACTCGACGCGTCCTCGCACCTCCAACGTCCGATAGGGGTTCTCTGGGTCGACGACATGAAATGACACTCTGGGCTCGTGCGCCAGGTTGCGGATCTTCTGGCGGGTCCGGGTGTGAGAGAAACGGGCACGCTCGCCGTCCCACGCGAACCACATCAGGCCGCTCTGGGGAGCACCATCTGGCCGAACGGTGGCTAGATGCGCGAAGAGCGGTCGGTCGAGGAGATCCTGGTGGCTGGCAGGAGGTGTCGGTTGTGGCATCGTGTCGATCCTTTCGTCGGAGGGCAAAATCGGGTCGCCGCTCAGGAAGCCGGGCTTCCAAGCTGCGTGGGCTCTTTTCAATGCGATGGTCACCAATCCCAACCCGTGGGCGCCAACGCCGGCGTTGTTGCCGAGCACGTTGAACCCGGTAGTCCCACCGATGGTCGACGCGCCCCCTCAGGTCTTGAGCGCGCTGACGATCTTGTCGGTGAGGCGGTCAAAGTAGTCATCATCGGTAGGCGACTTGATGACGACCATCTGCACGTACAAGGGTCCAGCCAGCAGGCCGAGTCCCATTTCGAGGTCGGTGTCCTGGGGAAGCTCGTTGNNGCACCTAGTAGGGAGTCGGCGAGCTCGGGGTTGCGGGCCGCTTCGGCCAGCAAGTCGGGAATGATCGTGTCCGCCAGCGGGTGGCTCAATGACGAACATCCGTTGACAAGAAACTGCCTGATGTCGCCACGAAGGGAACCGGTATCGGGGATGCCTACCGCTGACAGGGCAACCTTCGAGGCCACCGAGACGACCATCTCCTGCTTGTCACGCCAGCGCCGATAGATGGCTGCCTTTCCCACCCCGGCGCGCCTGGCCACGGCATCAATCGCAACCTTTCCATAGCCGAATTCGGCGAGCTCCTGGAGCAGTGCGGCTTCGATGGCCTCGGTCACATCGTCCTGCAGTACCGGACCACCCGAGGTTCGACGCTTGGGCGCTGGGAGACCTTCCGATACGACCATTCTCTTCAGAGTACAGCGAGACGGAACGGTTGCGTTTCGCCAAGAAGGGTCTTAGTATCCGGAGCAGTCGAGACGGCCCCGTTCCGTCTCACCGAGAGAGGTGGCCCGATGAATATCCACTCGCTTCCCCCAACCCTTCGCCATGCCCCTTGAAGGAGAGTACGAACCCAGCCCCTGGGAATGGGTACGCGACCAGGTCGCAGAGTACGAGAGGTCCGGGGGTAGGCGCGCCAACACCCTGACCGACACAGGGCTGCCCATGGTCATTTTCACCACCCGTGGGAGCCGGAGCGGCAGGATCCGCAAGACCCCGGTCATGAGGGTGGAGCACGACGGCGAGTACGCCCTGGTGGCTTCGATGGGCGGGGCGCCCCAGAACCCCGTCTGGTTCCACAACCTCGTCGCCCATCCCGACGCCGTCATGCTCCAGGACGGGCCCGAGCCCTTCGACGTCGTGGTCCGACAGGTGAGCGGGGAAGAACGGGCGTTGTGGTGGGAGCGCTCCGTGCGGGCCTACCCTCCGTACGCCGAATACCAGGAGAGGACTGCACGCGAGATCCCGGTCTTCGTGGCCAAGGCCAAATGAAGCTTCTCTTCGACGACGAATTCTTCTCGTTCGAAACCTTGTGCTCAGTCGGCTTCTCTGTCTATGACGGGGCGGACTCGGGTGAGGCGTATCTGGCTGTCGGTCGGGTTCATTCGTCGAACTCCAGGTGGCCGCAGCTGCAACGTCAGGCGGTCGTGCCGCCATCGAGGACGAGCTCGGTGCCCGTCATGTAGGTGCTCTCATCGGACCATCGTGGCGCTCATGCGCTGGGGGACGAATACCTCGCCGGCCCCGAAGGCCCACCGATCGTCCTACGCCACCACGCCTGCGGCCAGATCGCCGACCCGCGTCTGACCTGCCAGCACTGCGGCGAAGAGACCAACGCACGCACGGTGACTCCCGAGCCTGGCCCCGGATTCCGCGACCGACAACCAGCCGATGAGCACGGCTGAGTCTTCGACCCAAAGCCTCGAATCGCCAGGAAGCGGGCCGAAGCCGGAGAGAACTAAGAACCGCCAGAATGGTCGCCGGACATCAACGACTCGGGTTTCAGGGAGCCGTCGACAATGCCGTGAGCGACGTCGACGAGGCGGAGATTGTGGTCACGGGCGTACTTGCGCATCCGTCCGAAGGCGTGCTCCATATCGAGCCCGGCCCGCTCGGCCAGGACACCCTTGGCCTGCTCTATCACGATGCGGCTGTTGAGCGCGAGAGAGAGCTGTTCGTTCACCAATTGGGCTTCGGCGGCGGCGCGGTGATTGAGGATGGCGATGGTGGCGACATCGGCCATCGCTTGGGCGGCGATGAGGTCGAAATCGCCCAAGTCGCCCACCTCGGCCCGGAACAGGTTGAGAGCCCCGATGGTGGCTCCGCGCAAGCGCATGGGAATGGCGTGCACCGACCGGAAACCGGCGGCGGTAGCGACGGGCGTGAAGTTCGGCCAGCGACCGTTGACCTTGGCCAAGTCCTGGTTCACAATGGCCGATCCCGAACGGAAGGCATCCAGACAGGGGCCTTCCTCGGCCTGCAGCTCGAAGAGCTCCACGACGCGCACCGCTTNNGAAGTCGTCGACGAGGGTGTCGACGAGATCCACGAAGGTCTGAGCCAACAGCGCTTCTTTGGTGGATCCTTCCATGAGGCACCTCCCGTACGCGGGGGCCTGCCGAGTGCCCTGGGCTCGAAGGGCCGACAGCCCAGGCCGGATATTACTCCTATGGACGGGCCGGGGAGGGCCAAACGAACCGACCCGGGGCGGCCTAAGGGGATCTGAGGCGCAACCGCCTCCCTACGACCGCTTCGGCCACTTCCGTGACCGACAGGTCATGGCGGAAGGCGTGGGCCCGGAGTCGAATGAGGCCCTCACCGACACTGACATCGGCCTGGGCGGCCACCATGCCCGAGGCCTGGTGCTCGACAAGATGAAAGTTCGCTCCAGCCTCGAGTTCCTCAGCCANNCATCATCGCGCAACAGGGCATCTTCCATTTCCGTAAATTCGGCGCCGACATCTACGTGGTCGACATGGTCGGCATCCTGGTGTTGCGCGAAATCGGCGTGCTGATTGTCGCTCAGCGGACCGGGCTGGTCTCGGTAGAGGTTCAAGGCACCGAGCCGGACCGCTCCCACCTGAAGGGGAAATCCGAAGACAGCCCGGACACCGGCGGCCAGGGCCGGGGGAGAAAAGGCCAACCAGCGGGGCTGCGCCGGGTCAGCGAGGTCGGGCTCGAAGACGGGTCGCCCGAGCGTGTAGGCGTCGACACACGGCCCCTCGCCCAGCGTGAACTGCAGCTCCTCGATCTGCGTGCTCACCTTGTTGGTGGTGCACACCGAGCCCATGGGGACGTCGTGGGACATGAGCATGACCCCGGCACCGCTCATCACCGAGACCTCAGCGCACACGTCGCAGAGACGGGCCGTCGGAGATTTGATGTCACGCGCGGCGGACAGCAGGCCCAGGATGCGTAGTAGTCGCTCGCCGGGCACGCCTCAGGCCCCCGGCTCGCGGCCAATGTTCGTTTGACCTCGTTGTGAGGCATCGTGAGCGCGCATCGACCGCCGTCCTTTGCAAAGGGGCAGAGGCCAACAGGGACCGGATTGCACGCACACCCCGGGCTCAGACGAGAACTGAGCCCTCCAGCCGAAAACTTTAGACGGGGAGCGCCGATTTTACGAACGGGTGGTCCTTTCATCACGATGTCACGCCCACGCTGACCGCGGTGGGCACTGATCCGGCGCGATGGCGAGGCTCGGATGAGGCCGCAGCCGCCTCGGCCACCACTGTCGGTGACCCTGTCGCTCATATCCTTGTTTAGGCCCATTACCTGCAGGTATCTTGTCCGAAGGTCAAATGTGACCGGTTCGTCCAGACCTTGCGAACGTTCGTCGGGACCCCGCGAACGACAAGATCCCTCGGCAATCACGGGGGCTATTCGTTTCGCACGGGAGATGGCGAATTGGAACGATCACTGGGCATAACCGAACTGCTGGTGCCGCACTCGGGCAGCGAGGTCGACTACCAGTCCCTGGTGCTGACGTCACCTGACGTTCACACCGTGACCAGCGAGTACGGGGTCCTGCGCTATGTCTCACCGGGCTGCCGCGACCTGTTCGGTTGGGAGGCGGACCATCTCGTCAGTCGGCACGAGGACGAGTTCGTCCACCTCGACGACGTGGCCGCCCTGCATGCCAGCCGCGAGCAGCTGGCGCGGGGAGCGGAGCATACGGCGGCCACCTTCCGGTTCCGGTGCCGGGACGGCTCCTACAGCTGGACCGAATTACGGTCCCGCCGGGTCGAGGGCGACGGTTCCTGGCTGGTGGTGTCTGCCCTGCGCGACGTCAGCGAACACCAGCAACTGACCATGGCGCTGAAGCACGAGGCATCCACCGACCCCCTGACCGGGGTGGCCAACCGGACGGTTCTCATGGACAGGCTCCGCCAGGGTCTACGCCGGATGGAGCGGGGAAACGGTGTGCTCGTCGTGCTCTACGTCGACCTCGACCGGTTCAAGGTCGTCAACGACTCCCTCGGGCACCGGATCGGCGACGCCATCCTGCTCAAGATGGCCGAACGTCTCCTGCACCACATCCGCCCGTCCGACACCCTGGCCCGTCTGGGGGGCGACGAATTCGTCATCGTGGCCGAAAACATGGCCGACGAGCACGCAGCTACGGAACTGGCCAAGCGGATCATCGAGGCCGGGCGCGAGCCCTTCCAGGTGGGAGTGGAGGAGTTCGTCTGCACCCTCAGCGTGGGCGTCGCCTCCACCGTCGACTCCCAGCGAGCCGCCGAGGATCTGCTGCGCGAAGCCGATCTCGCTCTCTACCGGGCCAAGGATCGCGGCCGGGACCGGGCCGAGGTCTTCGACGAGGAGCTGCAGACCAAGGCCGTGGGAAGGCTCGTCACCGAGCGCATGTTGCGCCGTGCCCTCGACGAAGGGGGTCTTGTGGTCGAGTACCAACCGATCATCGACCTGTGCACCGGCGCCCTGGTGGGTTCCGAGGCACTGGTGCGCATGCGTGACCCCAACACGTCGGATCTTCTCCAACCCGACGCCTTCCTCGACGTGGCCGAAGAGACGGGTCTGCTCATCGCCATGGACGAACGGGTGCTGGCCGACGCCATCAAGCAGGTCAGCGGCTGGCGTATGCGATTGGCCGGTACCCAGTTCGCCGATGTGGCCATCAACGTCACCGCCCGCCACCTGGCTGACGTCGGATTCCAGAGATCGGTCGTCGAGCAGCTCTCGGCTCATGAAGTGGATCCCTCGAACCTGCAGCTGGAAGTGACGGAGAGGGTGCTGATGGAGGCGTCCAACTCGGCCATCGCGGGGCTCCGGGCGCTGCGCGAAGCCGGCGTGCAGGTGGGCTTGGACGACTTCGGCACCGGGTACTCGTCTCTCGCCTACCTGCGACAGTTCCCTCTCGATTTCGTGAAGATCGACAAGTCGTTCATCGACGATATGGAAGACGACCAGGGGAGCTTGGCCATCGTCGCCGCCATCATCAGCCTGGCGCACGCCCTCGACCTGACGGTGGTGGCCGAAGGAGTGGAGACCCGACCGCAGCTCCGGATCCTCGAAGACCTCGATTGCGACCGCGCCCAGGGCTTCCTTTTCGCCCGGTCCGTCGAGCCGCGCGCCATCGACGAGCTCGTCCACTCCGGGCTCAGCCCGGTCTTCGCCCCCACCGCCGTCTGATCGGGTGTGGCGACGACTGATCAGGACGCGAGCGCGGCCGTCGCCGTCCCCATGAGATCGAGAAAATTATCGCAGTAGAAGAGGCGCTTGACGTCGTCGTCAGTGCCGGCCAGTGACGCTTCGAATCGCTCCAGCGGCCTACGACCGCCTTCGACGTGGGGATAGTCGGAGGAGANNCCGCTCTGCTCGATGATCCACCCGACGTCCTCGGTCGGATACGGGGTGAAGCGCATCTGGCGGCGCACGAACTCGGTGGGGCGCAGACTGAGCGCCCGGAGGCGCTCCTCATGGCGTACGAAGGCCTCGAAGGCCGCCTCCATCTGCCGGAGCCACGACGGCACCCAGACGGCTCCCTGTTCGATGACGCCGATCCGGAGGTCCGGGAAACGTTCGAACACGCCATCGAAGATCATGGTGGCGAGGGTCTGGGCCGGGGGTCCGGGAATGCCCATGTAATCGACCGACCTGAAGTTCTCCTCGCCCCCGTGGAAGTCGGGCGGAACGGGAAGGCCGTTGCGGAAGTAACTCGGGTCGATCAGATCACCGGTGCCGCCGACATGGAAGACCACGGCGATACCGGCCTCCTGCACTCGGGCCCACACCCGGTCGAGCCCCAGGTGGCTCGGCGAGTGGGTGGGCGGACACCCCGACGCCACCAGGATGGCGGCCGCACCCATGGCGATGGCTTCGTCGGTCATGGCCGCGGCGCGGTCGAAATCGACGAGAGGTACGTAGCAGGTGGACAGGAGCCGGGGGTCCACGTCACAGAACTCGACCATGGCGCGATTGTGGGCGCGCGCCGCTCCGTAGGCGAGGTCGAGGTCCCCGGAGTGCTCCCAATCGCGCAACCGGCGGTTGTGGAAGGTGTTGAACACCAACTGGCTCGAGAATCCCAGGAGGTCGAGGGCGCGGGGGCGATCCTCGGCGATGAAGGATCCGGTGGCGGCGAAATTCTTGCGGGCCATGATCTGCTCGGCCTCGTCGCTGCGGTAGTCGTCCGACGCGTGTAGGGAGCGGAGCCTTTCAAACGACGCCCCCAGGTCCCGGCTCTGCTCGTCAGGGTCACCGGTCTGGCGCAGCTCGTTGCCACCCGGATACCTGAGGGGCGCGATCTGGTCCCGGATGCCGGGATCGGCGTGATCGCGCAGCCAGGTCGGGGTCTCCATGACGTGGGCGTCGGCGTCATGGGCGATGCGTCCGGCGTTGTAGGGCAAGGCTCTGACCTCCTGCCCCAGTCTGACCGACAGCGTCGTTCGGCGCCCAGATTGCCGGGCGCCTGCGGGGACGCCGTCGAGCCGGGGCGCCTTTGTCACGCCCGGTGGGTGCATTAGCGTGACGGCGATGCTGAAGGTTCTCGTGGCCGTGGTGATCGGCCTGCTCGTCTCCCAGGTCGCTCTTTACCTCACCACCATCTACCTCCACCGGGCGCTG
>PKWD01000158.1 GCA_003131945.1 Acidimicrobiaceae bacterium | reverse complement strand
CGTCCCTGACAGTGCCGTCCCTGACAGTGCCGTCCCTCAGAGCGGCGAGGGCAGGCCGGACGGGCCGATCCCCATGGTCACCGGATTCGACGATGACAGCGAAGAGGCCAACGCCATCGCCCGGTGGCTGCGGGTGATGCACCGTCCCGGCCGGCCCTGGTCACACCTGGCCGTCCTGGCCCGGACGAACGCCCGGCTCTCCCCGGTGGCGCAGGCCCTGAAAGGCGCCGGCATCCCTTTCAGAATGGGGCCGGCTCTGCGTTCCGGTGCGTCGATGCGCGGCGGTATCACGATGCGCGATGTGGTCGAGTCCCTGCGGGCCGTGCCGGCGAATCGACCCCTCCGCAGTGCACTCGCCGATCTGTCCGTGGCCGACGGCGGTTCCGGCGGTGCCGCCCGAGCGGCCGGTAGGCGGCCGGGGGCGCAGTGGGGCATCCCGCCCGTGCTGGCCCGGCTGGCCGACGAACATGCGGTCGAGGATCCGGGCGCCACCGTCGGAGCGTTCCTGGCCTGGCTGGCCGCCACCGTGGGCGATGGGGACAGGTCCGAGACCGACCCCGATGCCGACTCGGTGGAGCTGTCCACCTTCCACCGGGCCAAAGGCCTCGAGTGGCCGGCCGTGGCTCTCGTCGGACTCGAGGACGGCCTGGTCCCGATCGCCTACGCCACCTCGCCGGCGGCCCGATCCGAGGAACGGCGACTTCTCTACGTCGCCGTCACCCGGGCCGAGGAACATCTGTGGTGCTCCTGGGCGGCGCGCCGCCAGGCGGGCGGGAAGACCTGGTCATGTCGCCCGTCGCCCTTGCTCGCCGCTGTCGAGGTCGCCGCTACGACGTGCCGACGAAGCGACGACCCCCGGGAGTTCGCCACCCTCATCGCTTCCCTGCGCCGCCGCCTGCCCGCCGCCGGCTGACCGGGCCGTGGCGGATCGTCGTCCCCGTTGGCGCCACAGCTCGGGCCTCAGGGGCTGATGTCGATGAAGACAGGGGCGTGGTCCGAAGGTTGCTTGCCTTTGCGGGCGTTGCGGTCGACCAGCGCGTACGTCGATCTCTTGGCCAACGCCTCAGTGAGCAGGACGAGATCGATCCGCATGCCGAGATGCTTGTGGAAATTCCCGGCCCGGTAGTCCCACCAGGTGAAGAGGCCATCTTGTGAGTACAGGAGTCGGAAGGCGTCGACGAGACCCCATCCCTCGAGATCACGCAGGGCCTGGCGCTCGGGCTCGGTGATGTGGGTGGAGCCTTCGAGGGCGACGCGGTCATAGATGTCGCGGTCCTCTGGCGCGATGTTGAAGTCCCCGCATACCGCCACCATGTCCGACGGCGAGTAGTTCCGCTCCAGATAGGACCGGAGCTCTTCGAGCCAGGCCAGCTTGGCCTCGTAGTGCTCGCCGCCGACGACACGTCCGTTGGGGACATAGACGCTGTGGACCCGCACCCCGCCACAGGTGGCTGCCACCAGACGGCAGCCCTGCTCGTCGGCGCCATTAGCGAAACCGCTCTCCACGTCCTCGAGGCCGACGCGGCTCACGATGGCCACCCCGTTCCAGCGGCCGTCCCCATGGGACGCCGATTCGTATCCGAGGGTCGACAGTGCCATGGCCGGAAAGGCCGCGTCGGCCAGCTTCGTTTCCTGCATGCAGACCACGTCCGGTTGGGCGTATTCGATCCATTCCTCGACACGCGACAAGCGGGCGTTGAGCGAATTCACGTTCCAGGTGGCGATGCGCATGTTCTCCTCGGGGTCTGGTTGTCAGTTGTCCACGATGACGAAGAGGAGGTCGACCTCACAAGCCAGATCCCCGGCCACTGTGGCGCGGCCGTGACCGGTGCCGGCGCGCGCCGACAGACGTCCCAGCCTGACTTCGAGATCGAGTACCTCGCCGGGCGTCACCTGGCGCCGGAACCGCGCCTTGTCGATGCCCCCGAACAGTGGCAGACGGCCCGTGAAGCGCGCGTCGGCCAGAACGGCGATACCGCCCAGCTGGGCCAGCGACTCCACCATGAGCACACCCGGCAACGTGGGCCGCCCCGGAAAATGACCGGCGAAGAAGGCCTCATCGCCGGTCAGGTGCCACCGACCCCGCGCCCACTGACCCGGTTCGAGCTCGACGACCTCATCCACCAGAAGAAAGGGCGGACGATGGGGCAGAAGATCCTCGGGACGCACCACGCGCGCCGAGATTACCGGCCGGCGTTCATCTCGATTGCCCGGTGGCGACGACCCCCGTCAGTCCCCATGACGATGTCACTGCCGACGCCTGGGCCGCAGCCCAGCGGCGGGGAAGAATGGGCAATCAGCCCCGGTCGGGCCAGGGGTCGGTGTAGGACGTCGCTCGCCACCGCTCCTGCCCCGCCCATGTCCCACCGTGGTGATGCTCCCGGGGGAACTCGATGAAAACGACCGACCTGCCATGGGCCTTGTGGTGATGGAATCGAGGGACCAGGTGGTCAAGGGTAGCGGTGAGGCGCATGACAGGACTCCCCCGTGCTCAGTGTCTAGTGGCGGCAGCATCGGCACTTTGCGTGGTTATCTTGAGGGAGATTTAACCACTGCTCGTGGTTTTTGCTAGGAAGCGGTCCGACCTGCCCTCTTGGTCCGGCGGGAACTGCCCCTCACCGGTTCGGCCGTCGCCGGCTTCGCCCTCTCGGCCAGGGCCAGTTCGGCTCCTCGTCGGGGCGGATCGAGGGCCACGACGACGAATGAGCGCTGTTCCCCCTGCGCCACCACTTCCCGCGCCCGGCGCGGTGGTGGATCTCCGAGACCCGTGAGGGGCAGGTAGCACGACATCCCACTGACATCGACCATGGCCCCGTGGGACACGAAGGATGAGACCGTCCCCAGGACCGACGACCCGAGCGGATGTTCGCTCACAAAAGTCAAGAACGTCAGGGGATCGTTGACAGCCGTCGGTGCCGTCGCTGCCGTCGGTTCCTGCGAACGACCCCGGGCCCGTGGTGGTCTCGGGGCTGGAACCGCTGCCACCNNCCGTCGCCGCCTCGATGGCCGCCTGCACCACCGGCGCCGCCGTCCCTCTCCCCCGCCGACCCCGGCGGGTCGCAGAGGACGCTCGCGCCCCCGTGGTGGTCTCACCACCGACTTCTGCCGCTCCGGTCTCTACCGTCGCTGCATCCTTGGCCCCTTTCCTGGCCTCGGTCTTGGTCGCAGTTCTCGTCGTCTTGGCCGGTTCCGTGGCCGCCTTGGCTGTCTTTAT
>PKWD01000376.1 GCA_003131945.1 Acidimicrobiaceae bacterium | reverse complement strand
GAGATTCAAAAATCGCGGACACAGACGCTACTCGGTTATCGAGACGCAACGATAACCTTCAGTTATCGTGTGTCAGAGCCCTCTCGAGAACGTTGGCTGTGGTGATCATCCCCCGAAGGGCGCTATCCGATACGTGTGTGTAAATCTCCGTCGTCGAGAGACTTGAGTGGCCAAGGAGACGCTGCACATAGCGAATATCGACCCCCGACTCGATGAGCTGTGTTGCGGCGGAGTGGCGCAACATGTGAGGCGTAATGCGCCTCACGATGCCGGCATTGCGGGCGGCCTTGTCGAGACGTGTCCGCATTGCGGCTGATGACAGAGGCGCACCGAGGCGATTGAAGAAAAGTATCGAATGCTCGATACCAAGAACTGATCGTGTGGGTCCAGCATCTGATTCGATGGGCGCTGCACAAATTCAAGCGTCTGAAGCATCATCACCAGCGAGCCTGGGCATGGTTGCATGCTATTCGCAAGCGCGAGCCGCGCCTATTTGCTCATTGGGGGCTTGCTTCAGCCACCGGACGTCGACCTTTGGGAGCCGGATGACGGGAGACTGTCACGTCCGGCTCTGCGAGAGCCGGGGGGTGAGATTCCCCCCGGCTACTCTTGGTGAGCCAACTCATAGCTTGCTCGACAGAGAATTCGCCCAACTCGCGGTAGGCCTCGAATCTGTCCGCGTCGTACAGTTGGTCGAGGGTCGAATCACATGGGAAGTTGGCGTTTTCGTGCGCATAGGCGCATATGCTCCAAGGAGCATCCTCGGGGATGCCGGCCTTAACGAGGGTTATGGTCCCTGTCGTGTCGTCGGGATAGTGGATTGTGCCCTGGCTGAAGGGTCGCTTAACGTATTGCACCTTGGCGCCCTTGTCTGAGGGAACCTGTGGGACCATGTCGTGCCCGGGCTGGATATCCACCGATATTTGTAACTCTGACTCTGCTGTCTGCAGAGCCCCGCCAAGAGTGCTGAAGGTATCTACCTCGTCCCCCGAGGCGTCGATGCACCAGATTGTCTCGCACTTGCGACGCAATAATTCAACTAACCCAAGATTCTCATAGTGACCACCATCGGTGATGTAGAGGAATGGAGCATCGAGGTGATTCCTGCCGAGCATCTCGCGGAGAAGGTACTGAGGTCGCGGCAGGACCTGATGTACGACGTTGCGGGAGATGAACTTGTCGAGGCGCCTGGGATTCGGAACCCAAACACCGAGCCGGAGGTTGGCAAGCGCCAGGAAGAATCGGAAAGGAGTGCGGGTCATCTTGCCCATTGAAGGTGCGAAGGCTGCACCAGATATGGCCATCGCCGTGGGCAACGTCGTGAACCGTGCCTGCGCTTTATCGCCGACCGCCAACTCGTAGTCGGAGGTGGGACGTGCGCCGACGATTGGTCCGCCGATCCATTGCGAGCTGAAGGTAAAGCTGGTGACGTGCGAACCGGAGGGGGTGGCGCCATAGTCGCTGATGTTGGCGGACGCACAGATGATCACCTCAGGAAAGTTGTTGGGCTGATATTGCGAAAGTCGAAAGGGCGTCGAGTAAGGACGCTCCGACGCGTCTTGGTCACCGACAACAGTCGGTGATGGTGGATCCGACGGAAAGTGCTTGATGCGCTGCAGGATAAAGCTTGCCGAAAGACGATTTCGGTAAAGGGGGTAGAGAGACCAGACGGTGACGTCAGCACGGAACATAAGCAGCAAGAGAACCGCAGTCGGCGCCACCCAGGCTAGGAGTTCCCATAACTCCACCCCGGAGAAGCCGGGAAGATAGGCGGCGCCCCAATACGTCAAGATGATGACCCCTACGAGGACGAGGAGAGGGCCAGCGATCGTTGCCGCTACATTGAGCAAGAGAGTTTTGTGCTTCTGTGCGAACCCCGATATGCCCTTGAGTGCGTCACTCTCTGCTGTGTTTGGTGTCGCTAATAGGCTCCGAGCAGCCGCTATCCACGCTCCAAGAAGTCCAACTAGGCCAACCGAAGCGGCGGCGACCGTCGTAGTTCTGGTGGCGTGGCCGGTCGATGCGGGCCTGGACATGAGGTAAAAGGGACGTGCCAAATGGATGATGAACGGAATTCCAACAAAGAAGAGCAACAAGCCCAGTGATACGCCTAGGAGCACTCCTGACGAGATTCCCCAGAAGTCTCGAGGCGGATCCTTGCGAAACCGCCATGCCAACCAGACGAATCCGCTCAAAAGTGCCGCGGCTGACGCTGCAATAACTGCCAACCATAGGTCTTCGGGGGTAGCGAAGATCGGACCCGTCGGGCAGTGTGTCGGACATCCTTCACGCAGACTTGGCCACCAGTAGGCGTAGAGCCATCCGAGAGGAACGAATACCGAGGCAAGTCCGAGAGTGACCATGATCACGTTGAATATCACACCGAGAAGAACTCGCCACACAACGCCGGGGATCCCCGCCCTTCCGTGCGTGAGATATAGAGTGTGGTCTCTAAGAAAGCGTTCCTCGGGGCTCCCGTGCGCGAAGGGCGTGAGGTCAAGCCCGTCGCGCTCTGGTTCCCTGGCAGGAGTCATGGTGGGATTCGTCGGCGATGGAGAATCGTTGTCTAGCCGGCCCTTGGTCACCATGGTTAGTGCGGTTGCAATGTAGGAGCCGCCCGAGACAGCGGAAATGTACTTGGCGTGCTTGTCTCCGAAGAGCAGATGATGGCGTCCGAGGCTTTGAAGGGCACCCAGACAGTAGGACGCAGACCGGATGCCTCCTCCCGACAGGCAAATACCGGTGCCGTCGGGCTCTTCCTTCCATCCAGGGATCGGAGACGGGATCGCTGGAGGAGGTTCTTGCGTTGCATGTGCATGTTCCTGACGGAGAAGAGCCAGTTGTGGCTCAATGTTCTCCGTGCGGAATTTGCGCGAGAATCTAGGAATCAGCTTGGTGCGGCTTGGTTTCGCAATCGGGTACAGTTGCCCGGTATGGTGCGAGCGCCCAGCCTCAGGAGTCATTGTCCTCTCCGATCTACAGGAGAACGTTTAAGGTAAAGCGGACCATAACAGCCGCGAGTAGCGACGGGCTAGAAGAACCAGGATCATCTGTATTACAGGGCTGCGGACCCGTTGCGGATATTTCGTTGCACTTAGCTTTCTTTGACTACTCAAGAGTTCTGTCATCCCCGCGAGCGCATGTCGCCATTGGATGGGGTGTTATTGCGAGCGGCGACGAAGCGATCTGTCGGAGACGTGAAAATAGAGTTTCCTTGGCAGACGGATCACCGAAATGAACCATCCGGATGTCCTACTCCAGACTCGAGCAAACGGGGCCGGCAGAGTATCCAGAAAAGGAAGGGCCACAGCCGACCCGACCCCGACCCGACTTTCAGCTCTTGGAAGAGGTCCAGGTCAAAGGCCCAGGTGATATTGACTTGCACCACAGTTCGGTGCCAGGGGTCCTGGGCCATCTTGACACTTTCACGAGCGACGACAGCGTCTCCCCGATGGCAGTCAGGGCGCATGGTTGGAAATGACCAACGAGTAAGGCGACCTTTGGGTGTGATAACTGTCACTATGCCAGAGAGTGGGAACCGCCATATTGACTACACGGTGCCCGATGACTCGGGCCGGGAATTATTGTTCGCAGACATCACGTGCAGCGGCTTTTCCAACGACGATTCAAACTAATCTCAGCGTCGCAACCGTGACATGCGGCCAGCTAAGTCCATTGAAATTCAGTAGCACCGTTTGGCTGTATTGAAGCTGCTGGAAGTCGGCAGGTGCTCCTTCGACCGTCTCAAGCCAGAAGGTAGCGTTAACCAGTGAGGGTTCGGCGTTCGGTCCAGCAGCGCCCCCCTGCAAGAACGCGGTGTCAGCGGTTCCGCCCCCTTCGACCGGCAAATCGTTGCTGGTTACCTGCAGCGTGACCGTCGACTTTATGTTCTGACCAGGCACCGCGAGCACAATATTGGGGTTGTTCACCATCTCTTGCGTGATACCCGCAGCCGCTAGGTTAGGTGTACGGAATTGGGTGTTCGTCCCGAGATTTTGTTCGGGGAATGGTGTCGTCGCTGTCCCTGGGTTGCCGATGCTGAACGGGTTCAAATTGATCGGCGGGATCGACGGTGGCCCGATTGCCTCGCTGGCCAAACCTTGGAGCACAATCGTTACGCCATGCGGTATCGAAGCGAGCCGAGCCACAGTGGCGGATACCGCCGGATTTGTTGTTGCAGGCACGTTGAGCCAAACCCCCGGCTCAACGTGTAATCCGTTGTTGGGAAGCGGAACGTTCGCATCCGAGATCTGCTGCAAATATCTGACTCCCGCCATAAAGATGTCCGATTGGAGCAATCCGCGATTTGGTATCTGACCGTTAATCTTGTCGAACTCCAGTGTTTCATTGGTGATATTCAGCTCCAAAAAACGATCCTGCCCGGTTGTCAAAAGATTGGGCCGCCAAATCGCATTAAAGCCCTTTCCTTGCCACGTGCCAACCAAGCCGGCCAGGAGGCCGTAGTCGGGCGCTACAGCGGGTCCCGGGGCCGGCTCGGGGGGTTGCGGTCCTGGCGACGGATTTGGGTTGTAGCCGAAGCTGGGATCAAGATCCATTTTGCGGACTTTATGGCAGCATAATGAACCTGTCAACGGGTATTAGAAAAAGCGCTCGTCTCAGGCCCTAACGGTTGGCGAGGGGCTTTTTAGGTTCGTCTAACCCCTGAACCGAGTTTGGGTCACTCCCTTCACCTTCTCTGGAGGACAAACGCTGTCATAGCTTCTCTTCACCCGCGCGTCTGGCGTGTGAGTCAGAACCCAGGTTGGGGATGGTTAAGAGCCACAGATCAAGCGAGTCCCAGTGCAACGATAGATGATAACCCTTAGTTATCACAGCCAGTACGCAACGATAGATGGATGAAACTGTCGATCGACACATCGGAGCCCCGATCGCTTTCCACATGCGAGCGTCTATGTCCGGCTGGGCGGAGAGACCTTCCTTCCGAGAGATCAGCTAGTTCTGGTCTTGCCGCTACTTTACGGTCTCTTGGGCCGGCGTAAACTGTTTGAGAACGCTGTCTTCGACGGATGGCTGGCGTGAATCGACCTGACTGCCGATGAAGAAGATCGGTCACGATTTATGTCCCGTCCGGGAAATAGAACAGTTCGTCCCAAGTAAGATGATCGACCGACATCTTTCGGGTCCATGCTCGCAAGATATTGTCAGGTGTGAGAAGCTGGTGGAACTCGAGCGCGTCACTGACCTAGTGTCCTGAGTTGCTGATT
>PKWD01000262.1 GCA_003131945.1 Acidimicrobiaceae bacterium | reverse complement strand
CGACTTTTTCAGGTCGAAGTAATTCGGCGGAATGAACTCCCCGACGGTTCCAAACGCCGCCTCTGAGTAGTCAGGGGTTTTCCCGGCGTCGGGGATCGTCGGCGCGGCGAAGATCATCGGGCCCGCGTGACGCTTCGTCGGGGCCAGACCGAACGAGTGGTCCGCTCGGTGCTTTCTGCGACGGTGGAGGATCCTTGGCCTCGGCCCCAGCGTCGCGCACGAGGGCTGTCGGGGTCCCGTCCGAATACCAACGATCCTCGTGGATCCGATAGGGGTCCTCGAACCAGCCCTCGGCCTTCATCGGTTCTCCTCGCTTCGTTTTCGCCAGGCAGGCTATTACCTCACTCGTGGCGGTTTCTGCTGCAAAACCGCCGGGCGGACGAGGCTCAAGAAGCGGGTCTCTCCGGTGGTGGTCCGTGAGCGGCACGATCCCATCCGGGCCGCGGTGGCTCGTGACCGATCGTCCGAGCTCCGACGAGCAGCATCCCCATCGTCCGATCGAGAGAGCTCATCCTGGTGAAGAGGTCTGGCCAGATAGGCAGTTGCTCCCGCCCAGATCAACCGAGCGCGCTCGGTCGGTGTGCCCTCGTGAGCCACGACGACGATGGGCGTGCCCGCCGGCATCGCCTTCTCCCGCAGAGCACCGACGAAAGCCTCCCCTCCCATATCGGACAAGGGCGCTTCGACCACCACCATTCGAGGCCTGTGGTCGATGGCCGCGTTCAGTCCTGATCGTCCGCCGCTGGCCACGAGAAGATTGACGGCCTCCCAGCGTCGGATGGCGCGGGCGAGCACCATGCGGCTGTCCCTCTCGCCGCTCACGTAGAGCACCGGTCCACGACGACGGCCTTGCGCCGGGTGCCAGGTCCGAGGGCCAGGCCGGAAGGTAGCCCTGAACTTCGGGCGATCGAGCAGACGGAGGTTCAGTCGATGACCCTGGCTAGCGGCGATCCTCGGTTGCTTGCGTGACGCGACGTCCCAGTCCACCGGTTCCAAAGTAGCGAGGTGAGGTAAACGCCACGCGACAGAACTGCGACCCTGCGGCGAACGCTTGGTGACAAACGTGTATCAGAAGCAGCCCGTGGTCGTGACGCGACCACGTCGCCGACGATGCGAAATCGCATCGGACCGACGACGTGGGACGCGGCGAGGAAGCCGGAAACCCTTCCGGGCGGGTCAGCCCTTCAGCGAGATGGGGACGTCGTCACTCTCCACGGCGGAACCGTTGACATCGCCGTCGCTGTTGGCGGCGACGCCGACCTCGGCTCCCGCCGGCAGCACGACGGCCGCCAGCTGGCTACGGATCTTCTCGTTGATCTCGATCATGAGCTCGGGCGTCTCATGCAGGAACTGCTTGGCGTTCTCACGCCCCTGACCGAGCTGCTCACCCTCGTAGGTGAACCACGCCCCCGACTTCTTGATGAAGCCGAGCTCCACCCCGACGTCGAGAAGCGACCCTTCCCGGCTGATGCCGGTGCCGTACATGATGTCGAACTCGGCCACCTTGAACGGGCTCGAGCACTTGTTTTTGACGACCTTCACCCGGGTCCGGCTGCCGATCACGTCGGCGCCGTCCTTGATGGCCTCCACCCGGCGGATGTCGAGCCGCACCGATGCGTAAAACTTGAGCGCCCGACCACCGGGGGTCACTTCGGGTGAGCCATACATCACGCCGATTTTCTCTCTCAGCTGGTTGATGAAGAGAGCGATGGTGTCGGACTTCGACAGTGTGCCCGTCAACTTGCGCAGCGCCTGGGACATGAGCCGCGCCTGGAGACCGACATGGGCGTCACCCATGTCCCCTTCGATCTCGGCCCGCGGTGTCAGAGCAGCGACGGAGTCGACCACGATCACGTCGAGAGCACCGGAGCGGATCAGCATGTCGGCGATCTCGAGCGCCTGCTCTCCGGTGTCGGGCTGCGAGATGAGAAGGTCGTCGATGTTCACCCCGATGGCCGTGGCGTAGACCGGGTCCATGGCNNCTTGCCCGAGGACTCGGGCCCGTAGACCTCGACGATCCGCCCCCGGGGCAGTCCGCCGATACCGAGGGCCATGTCGAGCGCCATCGCACCGGTCGGAATGGACTCGATGCCCATGTTGAGGTTCTCCCCCATCCGCATGACCGAGCCCTTGCCGAATTGCTTTTCGATCTGACTCAGGGCCACATCGAGTGCCTTGTCACGTTCCATTTCTGCCTCTCTTCGTTGTGCGTTTCACACGGGTTCGTCGCTCCGACCCGGCGGACCATACGAAGGGGTTGTGTCGGTCCCCTGCTGACTCACAAGAGTGTAGTTTGCGAACAGGTGTTCGTGCTGGATCTTTACGGGCCCAGGGGCACCCGGGCCACGACCCCGTACCGGGACCCGCCGGGCCCGAGGGTCGACGACATGAGGACGATCTCCCCCACCGTCCATTCGGCGCTGATGGGGGTCCCGGCCAGGTTGGCCGGTCCCGTCTGGCGCCGCCGGACCCGGGCCAGGGTGAGGTGGCCGGAGAAGAGCGGGTCGTCGGCCCCCTCCCCCCAGGCCACCGTGGCGTCGGCCACGGCCCGGGCCAGGNNCCCGAGCACGGCGTCGACCTCCTCGATCTCCGCCTGCCGCAGGCTCTCCGGGACCTCCTTCAAGGCTTCGGCCACGGCCGCCGGTTCCTCCACCTCGCCCAGGAACCGCAGGGTGATGTGCCACTGGTCTTCGGTCGTCCACCGCAGGCTGGCCAGATCGGGACGCGAAAGGTCGCTCACCAGTTCCATCACATCGGACGGGAGCGAGACGGCGACGAACAGGCGCACGGCCACAGTCTGACGGACCTGTCCTTCGAAACGAACGACCGGTCCGGCGAAACCGGCGACACTGTGACCGTGAGCCCGCCGTTCATCGAGGCCCTCCAAGGTGACATCACGGCACAGCAGGTGGACGCCGTCGTCAACGCGGCCAACTCAGCCCTGGCCGGCGGCGGAGGGGTCGATGGGGCGATCCACCGCGCCGCCGGTGCCGCCGAGCTCCATGCCGCCTGCACCGCCCTCGGTCGATGCGACCCCGGCGACGCCAAGGCCACTCCCGGATTCCGCCTGCCGGCGCGCTGAATCATCCACACCGTCGGACCCGTCTGGGGAGGAGGGACGAAGGGCGAGCCCGAGATCCTCGCCTCCTGCTACCGCCGCTGCCTGGCCCTGGCCGACCAACTGGGAGCCCGCTCGGTGGCCTTTCCCGCCATCTCCACCGGTGTCTACGGCTATCCGC
>PKWD01000459.1 GCA_003131945.1 Acidimicrobiaceae bacterium | reverse complement strand
CGCTGGATCTGGTTGGTGCCCTCGTAGATCTGGGTGTTCTCGCAAGTACGTCCGCCCGGTACTGTCCAGTCCGCTGACCTCGATCTTTTCTGTCTGCCGTGACACTGTCCCGCCCGTGGTGCCCAGTAGTAGGGATGGAGTAGGGATGACCGACGTGGTGCGAGCATTGGCCGTTGCCAGAGGGTTGTCCATCAACTCCTGAGCCGTACGATCCCTTGCGCCGCGAATTTCGGGCGGTCTTCTGTAACAGTGGACGCTCGGCGACCCTTATCGGTCACCGGCACTTTGTGCACCGGGCCAGATGGATAGACAGGGACGCCAGGCGACTCACATTTCCGTGTGGGTGGTCGAGCGCCGAGGTCCCGAAGGTCGGGCGTATGTCGTAGCCCCCGGGGCACCCTGGCCCCCTCGGCAGGCGATTCAGGCCGTCGCCTACGCTGGTGTCCCAGGCGGGAGGGTGTTTCTTGGCCATCGAGAGCGCAACGATCCTGTTCACNNAGGTCAAGAACCTGGGCGACGGGCTCATGGTGGTCTTTGCCTCGGCCTCGGCTGGCCTGGCCTGCGGCGTGGCCATGCAGCAGAGCGTGGAACGGGACAACCGGGACCGAGAACATTCCGTGGGCCTGCGGGTAGGCCTCAGTGGTGGGGAAGTAACCCGAGAGGACGACGATTGCTTCGGGGACCCAGTCGTTGAAGCAGCACGCCTGTGTGCCATATGCGAGGGCGGACAAGTCCTGGCGACGGAGTGGGTGCGACTGACTGCCGGACGGCGCGGTCGTCATGAATACCGGCCCCTCGGAGAGCTGACCCTGAAAGGTTTGACCGATCCCGTCGAAACGGTCGAAGTGCCTTGGGAACCGCTTAGAGGAACCGATAACGGAACCTCGATGCCCCTGTCCGGTCGTCTGGCCGTGCGGCCCCCAGTGGGTGTGGTCGGACGCGCCGCCGAGATCCAGACCATGACCGACGCCGTCAAGCGTGTGGCCGGTGGCGAAGGGCGTGAGGTGCTCCTCGTCTCGGGGGAAGCCGGTCTGGGCAAGACGACACTCGTGGCCGAGACGGCCCATGCAGCCTTCGACACAGGAGCCTGCGTGCTGTTCGGTCACTGCGAGGAGGATCTCGCCACTCCTTACCAGCTTTTCGCCGAGGCCCTAGGGCATTACGTCACCCACGCTCCCGAGGAGCAACTCCTGGCCCACGTTGAGGCCCACGGGTCGGAGCTGTCCCGGCTGGCTCCCACGCTGGCCAGTCGCATTCGCGACCTGCCACCGTCGAAGGCCACCGACTCCGACACCGAGCGGTTCCTGCTCTTTGCGGCCGTTGTCGGGCTGCTTGGCTCCATGTCCAGGGAACAGCCCGTCGTTCTCGTCCTCGACGATCTCCAGTGGGCCGACAAGGGCAGCCTGCTTCTGCTCCGCCACCTGGCGGCGGCCGAACGATCCATGCGAGTGCTCATCCTCGGGACGTACCGTGACAGCGAGTTGTCACAGGCCCACCCCCTCACCGACACCCTGGCCGCCCTGCATCGCCAGCGCGGCGTCTCCCGCATCGAACTGGCGGGACTCGACGACAGCGGAGTGGTGGCACTCCTGGAGGCGGCGGCTGGTCAGAGCCTCGATGCCGCCGGGGTCGGCCTGGCTCGTGCTGTGTACCGGGAGACCGACGGCAACCCGTTCTTCGTGAGCGAGATGCTGCGCCACCTGTCGGAGACCGGAGCGATCTACCAGGACACCACCGGTCGGTGGGTGGCCGAGAGCGCACTGGAGCAACTGGCCCTGCCCGACAGTGTGCGCGTGGTGATCGGGGCGAGGGTCGGGCGATTGGGGAAGGACGCCGGGCGGGTACTTTCGGTGGCGTCGGTCATCGGGCGTGACTTCGATCTCGACCTGTTGGCCCGGGCCACGAAGACCAGCGAGGACGACCTGCTCGACATCCTCGACGCCGCCGCTTCCGTTGCCTTAGTACGTGAGGTGGCCGACACCGGCCGCTACAGCTTCGCCCACGCCCTCATTCAGCACACCTTGTATGAGGACCTCGGTCACAACCGAAGAGCACGGTCCCACCGGCAGGTGGCCGAAGCCCTGGAGAACCTCTGCGGGGATCGACCGGGTGCGCGGGTGGGCGAGCTGGCCCGGCACTGGACATGTGCCACTCAGCCCATCGACCTGGCCAAGGCCATCGGATACTCGAAACAGGCGGGCGATGCCGCGCTCGGTGCGTTGGCCCCAGGCGACGCACTGCGCTACTACGCCCAGGCCCTTGACCTCTACCCCCAGGTCGCCGACGCCGATCCGGTGCTGGGACTCGATTTGGCGATTGGGCTCGGCACCGCCCAACGCCAGACCGGGGACCCCGCCTCCCGAGAGACGCTCCTCACTGCGGCTCGACAGGCTGTTGACCTCGGCGATACGAACCGACTCGTTGCCGCCGCCCTGGCCAACGACCGGGGTTATACCAGCAATAACAATGCCACCGACACCGACAAGGTCGAGGTGTTGGAAATGGCTGTTGATCGCCTCCCATTCGATCACCCTGACCGGGCGCTGGTGCTCGCCACATTGTGTTCAGAACTCTCCTACGGGAGTACTCTCGAACGGCGGAAGGCTTTGGCCGATGAGGCGCTGGTGATCGCCGCATCATCAGGTGACGACGCCACCATCGCGAGGGTGCTCAATCAGGTCTTGTTTCCACTGCTGGTGCCGTCCATGCTCGAGCAGCAATTGACCTGGACGGCGGACGCCTTGGTGCGGGCCGAGCGCGTCGGTGATCCGGTACTGCTATTTCTTATGGCGCACTCACGAGCAACGGCCGTTTTCTTGGCTGGGGACATCGACGAGATGGATCGTTGTATCGAGATCATGTGTGCCCTGGCCGAGCAGCTCGATCAGCCGACTCTGAGCTGGACGAATACATTTCACCGTGCCAAGCGAGCGCAGATCGCCGGAGATACCGACCTCGCAGAACAGTTGGCAACCGAGGCCCTACAAATCGGCACTGATTGTGGCCAGCCCGACGCCGCCCTCTTCTTTGGAGGACAGCTCTCGGTCGTGAGCGCCCAACGAGGAACGATGGGTGAGCTGATCCCCCTTATTGAGCAGATGGTGGACGAGACATCCACGCTCACAGGGGTGCTTACTGCCGTCCTGGCGCAGGCCCACGCAGAAGCCGACCACACCGAGGACGTCCGGCATTTGTTGGAGGAGTTCGCCGCCACAGACTTCGATCTCCCCGCGGACCAGGCGTGGATAACCGCGATGCACTCCTACGCCGAAGCCGCAATCTATTGCGGGGACCCGCAGTACGCCGGACCGCTCTTCGACCGGCTCGTTCCTTGGGCCGAGCAGTCGGCGGCTTCCGGCAGCGTCACGGCGTCAGGCCTGGTTAGCCACTCCCTCGCTGGACTCGCAACTGTCCTCCGCCGCTACGACGAGGCGGATGCCTACTTCGATCAATCTGCCGCCATAAGTGCCCGAATGAATGCCAAGTACTTTGTTGCCAAGACGGATCTCCTTTGGGGGAGCATGCTCGCCGAACGCAGGGCCGAGGGTGACACCGAGAAGGCTCGGGACCTTCTCACTAAGGCGCAGGCCGCCGCAGCGGCCCACGGCTACGGGAACGTCGAACGTCGGGCTGCGGCAGCACTCCGACGATTAGACGCCTGACAGGCAAACGATGGGGCGCCAGCCCGATCGGTCACCGTACTTTCAGTGCGTCATGTCCTGATCCAGACTGCGCGAGATTGCCGGATCCGGTGAGGCCCTGAGAATCTCGTCGACAGACCAGAGGAACGGCACTTCCCGCCCGGTCCAGTTCGATACATGGACAGGTCGGTATTGCGAGCTCTGTGACTTCGACCCATGCCACGTAATCGGCGACCAAGCAGCCCAGTTCGTGTGACGGAGACGGTTGAGGCAGTGGAAGTACCGCCGCGTCCGCCGCGTCCGC
>PKWD01000311.1 GCA_003131945.1 Acidimicrobiaceae bacterium | reverse complement strand
GGCAGGGCTAAGCCCTGCACCTTAGTGAAAAAAATAAAGCGGCTCTCCTACTCTTGGGAGAGCCGCTCTTTTTTCGTTACGATTTTTTTTGCTACTTGCTCGGGTCGGGCGTGATGCGGAGATACGGCTTCACTACCTTGTAGCCTTTCGGGAATTTTTCTTTGAGGACTTTCTCGTCCTGCAGCGCCGGCACGATTATGCAGTCCTCGCCCTTCTTCCAGTCGGCTGGTGTCGCCACCTGGTACTTGTCGGTGAGCTGGAGCGAGTCGATCGCCCGCAGGATTTCCTGGAAGTTGCGGCCGGTGCTGGCAGGGTAGGTGAGCATCAGGCGGATTTTCTTGTTGTTATCGACCACGAAAACCGATCGCACCGTCAGCGTGTCGTTCCACTCCGGATGTATCATGTCGTAGAGCTTGGCGACCTTCTTGTCGCCGTCGCCGAGGATTGGAAAGTTCATCTTGGTATGCTGCGTCTCTTCGATATCGCCAACCCACTTCTTGTGCGACGTCACGTCGTCAACGCTCACGCCGATCGGCTTGATATTGCGCTTGTCGAACTCGCCCTTGAGCTTGGCCACCGTGCCGAGCTCGGTCGTGCAGACCGGGGTGAAGTCCTTCGGGTGGGAGAAGAGGATCCCCCAGCCGTCGCCGAGCCACTCGTGGAAGTTGATCGTTCCCTCGGTGGTGTCGGCCGTGAAGTCGGGGGCGATGTCACCCAGACGGACTGGCATGTTTCCTCCTGCTGTCGTTTTGGTCCTGTGTCGATCCGCTGCCGGTTCGGCGCTTCTGGCTCGACTGTAGCGGGCGGCCCCGCAATTGTCGACCCCCGGAGTCACCTTTCTCGGCCCCACCGTGTCATCGGCACCACTATGGCGGTGTCCGCCGGGGCCTCTGGGAGAATGCCCCGGTGGAGACCATCGAAATCACTGCCGACGGCCCCGTGACGGTCGTGACCATCTGCCGACCGCAGCGCCGCAACGCCGTCGACGCCGCCACCGCCGACGCCCTGCTGGAAGCCTTCCGGGCCTTCGACGCCGACGCCGCGGCCTCGGTGGCCATCCTCACCGGCGCCGACGGCAGCTTCTGCGCCGGGGCCGACCTGACGGCACTGTCGGAGGGCGATCCCCGGCCCGTCCTCGAGGACGGGCCCGGTCCCATGGGGCCCACCCGCCTCGAGCTCTCGAAGCCCGTGATAGCCGCCATCGAGGGCCACGCCGTGGCCGGGGGCCTGGAGCTGGCCCTGTGGTGCGACCTGCGGGTGGCCGCCACCGACGCCGTCCTCGGCGTCTACTGCCGGCGTTTCGGTGTCCCCCTGGTCGACGGCGGCACCGTGAGGCTGCCCCGTCTGGTGGGCCAGAGCCACGCCCTCGACCTGGTCCTCACCGGCCGTGGCGTCGGTGGGCCCGAGGCTCTGCACATGGGCCTCGTGAACCGCCTCGTCGCTCCGGGCACGGCCCTGTCGGAGGCGCTCATCCTCGCCCATGAGCTGGCCGCCTTCCCCCAGACCTGTCTACGCAACGACCGTCGCTCACTGCTCTGGCAATGGGGCATGGACGAGGAGGACGCCCTGGCCGCTGAAGCCCGGCTGGGCCGCCAGACCATCGGCAGCGGCGAAACGGCCGCCGGCGCCAAGCTCTTCGCCTCCGGGGTCGGCCGTCACGGTGGCGGCCTGCCTCCCCGGTGACCACCGAGCCCGATGACCACGGAGCCCCGGTGACCACGCCAAAGCCGGTCGGCCACCGGGCCGGGGCCGGCCTGGTGGTGGCCGCCTTCGACTTCGACGGCACCCTCACCCACGGGGGCAGCGTCTGGCAGTTCCTGGTGGCCGTGCAGGGGCGACGCCGGGTCGTGGCCGCCGGATTGGCCCTCCTCGGCAAGCTGGCCGCCGCCGCCCTCTTCGGCGGTCGCTACGCCGATGAGGCCAAGGAAGCGCTCTTCCGGCGCACCCTGGCCGGACTCCCGGCCGACGAGACGGCGACGAGGGCCGCCGCCTTCGGACTCGACCACTACCGCCGGCGGGCCCGCACCGATGTCCGGCAACAGATGGAGTGGCACCGCGCCCGGGGCCATCACCTCGTTATCGTCTCCGCTTCCCTCGAGACCTACCTGGTCCCGGTGGGCCAGGAGCTCGGTGTCGACACCGTCGTGGCCACCCGCCTGGCCGTGGGCGCCGACGGTCGCCTGACCGGCGGCTACGACGGCGCCAACTGTCGCGGCGCCGAGAAGATCGCCCGCGTCCGCCAGTGGATGGAGGCCCAGATCGAGACGTCCACCGACCACACCACCGGCGCCCCTGCCATCACAGCCGTCCTCTGGGCCTACGGCAACAGCAAAGGCGACCGCCAACTGCTCAGGGGTGCCGACGTCGGTGTCGATGTGGGTCGGCTGGGCCGCCTCGGCGCCCTGCGCGGGTTCCGGCGCCTGTCGGATCTTCCCGATCTCCGTGACGACGACCTCGGCGACGACGGAGCCGCCCTCACCAGGTCCGGCGGAAGTAGTGGTAGGTCCTCGGCATCGCCACCCGGAAGACAGCGGCGACGTCGATGAGCCGCGAAGCGCTGATGTCGACCGTACGCCCACCCATGCGCTCGAGCACGAGCCGCGCCACTTCCTGCTCCGTCCGACGGGTGAGTCGCGGCGGGGCCCGCAGTCCGCGCCCGATGGCCCCCCGGCCCATGTCCGTCGGCATCCACGCCGGGTACACCACGTGCATGGCGACGCCCCGGCGCCCCACCCGGAAGCTCACGCTCTCGGTGAAGGCCGACAGCGCCGCCTTCGACGCCGGGTAGATCCCCGGTCCCGGCGAGGGCAGCCGCCCCCCGTCCGACGACACGTTGACCACGATCCCCGACCCCCGGTCGATCATGCCCGGCACCACCGCCAGCGTCCCGGCCACGGCGGCGAAGAAGTTGACCTCGAAGGTCCGCCGCACCTCCCCCATGGTCATCTCCGACAGCCGGATCCCGGGGTCCGTGGCCGCGTTGTTCACGAGCACGTCGATCCGGCCCCGGGTCTTCTCCACCTCGGCCAACAGCGCCGTCCACGCCCCCGTGGCCGACACGTCGCACACCACGGCGGCCGATTCCTCGGACCGCATCTTCAGATCCCTGTCCATCTCGGCCACGAGATCGCCTCGCCGGGCCACCGCTGTCACCACCGCCCCGGCCTCGGCCAGATCGAGAGCGACCCGACGCCCGAGACCCGACGACGCCCCCGAGACGACGACCACCTTGCCCTGGTACCGGTCACCGCCGGCCGACCGTCGCTTCTTCTTCACCAGCCTCTCGTCACCGGTTCGCCATCACCGGGGTCACTGGGGCACGAGGGCACCGCCGACCAGGCGGCCGCTGTAGCCCGGCACCACCCCGGCAACGTCACCGAACTGCGGTGCGTCGCCGAATCCAACCGCCTCACCGGCCGCCGTGACGACGACGTAACCGAGACCGGTGGCCGTCGGGAGCACGGCCACGGCCGTGGCCCGCAAGCCGATCCCCGGCAGAGATCCTTCGTAGGGCGCGTCCCCGAACGAGAAGATGCCCCCGTCCGCCCCCACCAGCCAGTAGCCACCGCCGTCGGGCGTGGCCGCCATCCCCACGATGGGCTGGTCGAGGTGCTTACCGCCCATCGAACCGTGGAAGACGGCGTCACCGAAGGAGAAGACCCCGCCGTCGGCCGCCACCGTCCAGTAGCCACCGCCGTCGGGCGAGGCGGCCATACCCACCATGGGGGCGTCCAGGAACTTGCCACCCATCGACCCCTGGAATCCGGCTGTCCCGAAGGAGAAGATCCCGCCGTCGGCCGCCACCGTCCAGTAGCCACCGCCGGCCGAGGCCGCCATGCCCACCATGGGGGCGTCGAGGTGCTTCCCGCCCATCGACCCCCGGAAGGCGGCGTCGCCGAAGGAGAAGATCCCGCCGTCGGCCGCCACCGTCCAGTAGCCGCCGTGGTCGCTGGTGGCGGCCATGCCCACCATCGGCGCGTCCAGGAACTTGCCACCCATCGACCCCTGGAATCCGGCTGTCCCGAAGGAGAAGATCCCGCCG
>PKWD01000365.1 GCA_003131945.1 Acidimicrobiaceae bacterium | reverse complement strand
GGGTTTCAGAGATCGCGCACAAACCCCACTCCCGTCGGTAGCCAAGAGAACCTCCGAACATCAAGGTGGCCATCTACGGGTCGTCCGGACCTTGTGGGCTTGACCTTCTAGCCGTCGATGAGAAAAGGGTCGAGGCGAAGCGCTGGTTGATCCGGAGCGCCGAACCAAAGTTTCGACCGTCCGCCTTTCGATTCGGGTGCCGACCTCTGGTGGGCTAACCGGCCCTTGCTTATCCGGATCACCATGCTCAGGATGATTGATCACTTGACGAGCGTTACAGAGTTGGAGGGCTGTTCGTTTATTTGACTAATCCCAGCGTGCGAATGTTTCTTATTAGGGTCCTGAGAGATTAGGGGTCAGCTAACAACTGATTGGGACGGAAGGAGGCGAAAGCCCCTAGCAGGAGATGCGTAGGGTACCCAAATATCGATCGCGTCGCTCAAGCGCGTCCGCTTCGTCGCAACGCTTAAACCTATGCGGGCTGGATTCAGTTTCCATTGTAGTGGTCGGCGAGAACGATGGCATAACTACGAACTTCGTTAAGTCCGGGCTGCCGGCGAGTGTCGTACGTGATATTAAGCGAGCCTTGACCCGAGTACCAAAGGTACGGTACTTTAGTTAAAGTCCGGCGATTCGGAGAAACCCGCAGATCTGGATGGAGGGCCGATGGCGCATCGCGAACGACCTCGTCGCAAGATATTAGTAGGCACAGCGTCTGCGTTGCTGACGGTGCCCTTCGCATCGGGAGTTATGACTCTTCTCGGGAGTAGTGCGGCCGGAGCGGCTACCTGCGGCTCGATGGACTCGATCTACTTTGAAGGTGAGGGTGTCCAACAGGGGATCAACGGTGCACAAGCGACGGTAAACCACCAAGATCCCGAGATTTGTACAAGTGGCGATGACGGCCAAACCTCGGCGGCGTGGGTGCTCGTTGCTCACTCAACTTCAAACCCTGACACGGATTTAGCTCAAGAGGGTTACGTCAAACTCGCTAGTTGGAGCACCTCAAACCCCTACTGGTTCTGGGAGTGTGAGAACTGCAAGTACACGGATGGATCGACAGCGCCGAGTGGCCCGCAGCAGTATGGAGGTCAATTGGTTCAGAATCCAAGCAACACCTCGTATACTGATCAATACAGCACTTTCACGGATTCAAGCGGTGACATCCATCTTCGGATCACTCCGGTCAATGACCCGAACGGCACGCAAGAGGTAGCAATTCTAGTTCCCCAATGGTCCCTTAAGGTCGCAGAGTGGTCCGGAGAAGTTCACAACCCTCAAAGTTACATGCCGGGTTCTGAAAGCAGTCCTGAGACGTACACCTACGTCCAGACTTTGAATGGATCGACATGGACATACGTCAACACGGAGACCGCTGGCAGAGTCGGTCCGAATGACGGCGACACAGTGCTAACCCGAACGGCCCTGGCCGGATTCACGTTCTACGACACACGGGGTTGATAATCGTACCCAAAAGCGAGCGCTGAGAGGACGGGTATGACTACTAGACGCATTCGGCTGAAGGTATGCCTGCTCACGATTGGAGTGTTGGCCATTGCCTGCGTAGGAATTTCGCTCAGCCTCGATGGCACGGGGCGACAGGACGCGGCCAATGCAGCCGCCATTAGTCCGCCGGCCTCCCTAACCCTGGCGGTTCCCCTCAGCTCCCAGATTCCAGCATCGGGCACCAAGTTGGAGCAGGTCAGCTCTTCTAGCAGCGATCAAGGTACCGAGGCTTACCTGTACCCAGCTGCGCCGTCGGGTTCTGAGATCTCGGCCAGCCAGGCTTCCTCCGATGCCCTGGCAATCGACAACGGCCCTACCTTGCAAGTTACTCAGACAGTGCTGGCGTCGGTAACTCTCCCCAGTACCATTCCGACACCCAGTGACACGGCTCCTTCGGGCGAGACCGATCAACCTATTATCCGACAAGAGATGTGGATTATTGTGGTGACCTCGCCGACCCCGACCCTGATTCCAATGGGTTGTGTTGGCGCACTCGGCTCCGGGACGACCGCGACATCCACATCCCAACCGAACTGCCCGGAACAAAGCTACACAGAAGACGTCATGTTCCTGAGCGCCATATCCGGGAAGTTCGAGGCGGGATACTTCTCTAACGTGCCAACTTCGTAACGGGCAACGCAATGCGCGGTGCTGCAGATCCGACCGGCGACCCTCGGATAATGTNNCGAGTTCATCGCCTGGCTGGAGCGAAACGAACTGATCCCTGGCGCACCTATTGAGCCCGAAACCCCTATACTTGAGGGTTTGATTGACTCATTAGGTCTGATTGAGATCTATTGCAGCGTAGAGGAACTGGCGGACGGGGCATCATTATCTGTTCATCACATTCCTGAACTTCACACTGTTCGTGACCTTTATCTTGATTATCTCGCTCTGATGCAGATGTCGGCCCGCAGCCGGTAGCAATTTACGTCATGCAAATACCGACGCCGCCAGCGCTAGCCACTGACCGCATCCAGCTACGACCGATTGAGCCAAATGATGTACCTCCGCTGTATCGGCTTGCCTTACACCCTGAGATTAATCATCTGTGGAGGTACCGTGGTGGAACGCCAAGCTTCGACGAATTCGCCGCAGCGCTATTTCCTGGCGTCGTCTGTCAATACGTTGTGTCTCCCGTTGACCGCCGGGACGTAATCGGCCACGCACTTTCCTACAATAGCGATTTGCGGAATGGTTTTACCTATGCTGCGGTCTTAATGGACAGCAACACATACGCTACCGGTCTAGGCACCGAAACATTCCTGCTATTCATAAACTATCTATTTTCGGTTTGGCCGCTTCGGAAAATCTATCTCGAGACGAGTGAGTACAACTTGACTTTTTTCAAGTCGGCTTGTGACCGAGGACTCCTCATCGAAGAAGGACGGCTAAGGGGCCATATGTTCTTGGGAGGGCAATACTGGGACCAAGTGATCCTAGCCTGCTATCGGGAGGAGCTTCTCCGGGCAGCCGACGGGCCTCTTGGACGTATCCTAAAGAGGAGTCCGAACTGACGGACAAGCTGGAGAGTTCAACCCGGTAAAGGATTTATCGGTAATGGCGCATAATCGCTGAGCTGCGTATTAGCGCCACCAGTCTCAACCGGCGCCGACTCGTTTGAGAGCTTGTGGGTGCCGAAAAGCTCGTCCCAGCCGCTCACCAGGACTTTCGATGGGCTGGCGCTGACGGCCAAGATCAAGTGTGACGCTCTCTTTTGTCTACCTGGCCTTTGTTCGTGTGCTCCAGCTAGTGTCCTGAGTTGCTGATT
>PKWD01000315.1 GCA_003131945.1 Acidimicrobiaceae bacterium | reverse complement strand
GAACGTAAGAAAGGCTCGTGCCTTTACGGGGGGCGTCGGGGGACAGGCGCGGGCTTGTCGGTTCCCCGTGGGGACCACCCGCGCCGGACACGTCGGCCGCGGCGACCGCGGCGACCGCGGCGGTGCGGGACCGTGGTCGACGGGAGTGCTGGGGCGGCGTCACGTGGGCCCGGGAGATGACGAGGGGGGCGACGACCGAGACGACGGCGACGCCGTGGCGCGGGCGCGTTCGGCGGCGAGGCCCAGGGCGCCCACCACGCGATCGATCGAGGCCCGCAGGAGCTCACCGCCGGCCAGGGAGATGTGGATGCCGTCGGTGGAACGTACGGTGACCCCGTCGACCACCGAGGCGTAGACGCCGGCGGGGTCGAGCTCGGCGTTCAGGTCGATCACGGTGGCGACGGCGCGGTGGCGCGCCGCCACGATGCGGACCAGGGCGTTGTAGGCCCGGACCCGCGACGGCAAGTTCTCCGAGAAAGGGACGCCGGCGGCCGACTCGACCGGGGGGTCGATGAAGGGCATGGTGAACAGCACCACGCGGGCCCCGTGAGCGGACACGATGGCGATGGCCCGGGCCAACTCGGCGGCCAGGTGGTTGTCCCACAGCGGTTGGCCGATATGGGTCCACTGGCCCTCGTAGCGGTGGTCGTGGATCTCCCACACGCCGAGCAGGATGCCGACCACGTCAGGATCTCTGCGCCTGACGTCGGCGGCCCAGACGACCGGCCAGTTCTGGCATCCGGTGGTGGGGGGGGCCACGGCGCCCGAACGGTGGATCTGGAGGGTGGGATCGAGATCGCAGCCCAGCGCGGCCTTGTCGTACTCCCTCACGCCGTAGTTCTTGACGGTGTCGACCGACAGCCCCTGTCCGAGGGTGAGGGCCACGGAGTCGCCGAGCAACAGCAGCCGGATCGGCCGGGTGGTGAAGGCGTGCGCCGCGGTCAGTTGCCCCCGTTCGGTCGGGGGCAGGGCTCCGGCCGTCGGGCGGGGGGCGGCCGAGACGGCCGGCACGGTGGTGGCCACGAGGACGACGCCGACGACGACACCGGTGACCAGACCGGTCAGCGGCGCCATCACCCGCGCCGGTAGCCGCTGGCGACGGATGGGTGTTTCGACGAGGAACCAGGACAAGGTGGCGGCGGCGAAGGTGGCGGCCAGGCGGGCCCACAGGAGGGCGGCACCGCTCAGACCGGTGTGCGCGTTGTTGATGACCAGGAACAGGGGCCAGTGGTAGAGGTACAGGCCGTAGGAGATGCGCCCGACGTAGACCAGTGGCGGTAGGGAGAGAACCCGGGCCAGGAGGCCGGCCGGGGCGGTGGCGACGGCGGTGACGACGGCCCCGGCGGCCAGGGCCACCACGAAGAATCCGCCCCGGTACAAGATCGGGTCGGTCCCCACCAGGGCGTGGGCCGCCCCCAGGAGGATGGCGGCGCCGACCAGACCGGCCACAGCCACCAGCCGCCGGCTGGTCACGGTACGGGTCCACCGTTCCGGCAGCGCCTGCATCGTTCGGGCGCCGTCGCGCCGGTGCACGGGGCCGGCTCTTTGTTCGACGAAGCCCAGGGCGGCCAGAAACGATCCCACCAGGAGGGCCTGGGCCCGGGTGTCGGTGCCGTAGTAGAGCCGGGTGACCGACACGCCGGCGGCGTAGAGCACGATCATCTCCGCCGCGGACGCCAGGGCTCCCACCCCGGCCACCACGGCGAGCCCTCGCGGCCCGCGACGGCGCAGAGTGACCAGGGCGATGAGGGGCCAGACGACGTAGTACTGCTCCTCGATACCGAGCGTCCAGGTGTGCAGAAGAGCCGACGGCGACTGGGCCATGGTGAAGTAGCCCTGGTGGGAGAGGATGAAGCGCCAGTTGGCCACGTAGAGCAGGGTGGCGAGGCTGTCCTTGCGCAGGCTGGTCACGTCCACCGACGCGGCGTAGAGGTGGGCGTAGAGGGCCACGCCGAGGAGCAGAACGAGCAGGGGGGGCAGCAGGCGGCGGGCCCTCCGGGCCCAGAAGGAGCGGAGCACGATGGTGGTGGTGGCCCCGAACTCCCGGCACAGCAACGAGGTGATGAGGAAGCCGGACAGGACGAAGAAGACGTCNNAGGGCCGACAGACGACCGCTCTGACGCTCCAGGGCCGGCGCCGTGCCCAGGGGCGTCGGGGGGTCGACGGCCGGAGTCACGATCCGATGACAGTACTGTCAGCGCTCCCGCCCTCCGGGGTCAGCGGCCCGGGGGACGGCGTCGTCGCCGGTGCTCCGGGTGCGATGATGCGGGGTATGCCGTCTGTGGGGGAGCGCCGGCCGTGACCGCGCTCGACACGACGCCGGCGACGGTCCCGGTGGCGCCGGACCGGGCCCACCCGTTGGCCTTCACTGGTCGGTACCTGCCCGCCCTCGACGGGCTGCGGGGCGTGGCCGTGTTGTGCGTCTTCGCCTACCACCTCGGCTACGGCTGGGCCGACGGCGGGTACCTCGGCGTCGACGCCTTCTTCGTCNNTTTCTGGGCCCGGAGGGCCCGACGACTGCTACCGGCCCTGATCACGATGCTGCTGCTGTTGGCGGCCTGGGTGGCCGTCACCAAGAGCGGGACGCCGATCGACCTCGGCCAACTCCGTGACGCCGCTCTCTCCACCATCTTCTACGTGGCCAACTGGCA
>PKWD01000148.1:11565-21761 GCA_003131945.1 Acidimicrobiaceae bacterium | reverse complement strand
GGAGTTTCAAAAATCGCGGACAGCGCCGACCGGAGCAGTGGGCATGGTTCAGGACGGCGTGGCCGTGGCCAACCCCCGGGGCGTAAGTGGCGCCGAGCTGCAAGGCGCAGCCGAGAAACTTTTGACCAAGGTGGGCGAGGCCATCGACGGGGTCAAGATCCAGAACCATGCGGTGGTCGGGAGCCCCGCTGACGTCGTAATCGGCGTGGCCGAGGAGGTTGGCGCCGATCTCATCGTGGTGGGGAGCAAGGGTATGCGCGGGGCGCGACGGGTTATAGGTTCCGTGCCCAACTCCATTGCCCACGGGGGACCCTGCCACGTGCTCATTGCCAAGACGGCCTGATCGACTGCTCCGGCACGACTGCCGGGCTAACGAAGCACGCCACCCGGTGTCACCTGCGCGAGCAGTCCGAGAGGCCGAGCAGTCGAAGAGCGCCGTTGCGCTCCCGGGTGTCCCTTCGTCGGAAGCCGAGGACCCGCATGACTCGTCCACCGGTTACGACATGATCACCCCGGCCAGCACATGGGCACTCATCGAGCCGCACACAACAGCGGTGGCACACGGATACGGAACGGTGGAACGGCGCGCTGCTGCGGCACTCCAACTACTTGACGGATAACGAACCAACGAAGGGTCGCCAGCCCGAGCTATATCGCCACCCTTTCCTTACGTGTCATCCCGATGCGGACCACGAAGAAATGCCGGTGGTCGGGCGGGGCGGCCGGAGGACCCGGCNNCTTTCCATTCTGATTGGAAATCATCCGGCTGGGTGATATGGCTCAGGTGGCCCGGGGCCGGGGCGAGCAGATCTACATATTGCGGCGGTCCAAGCGCATGCACCCGGTCGTCGTTAACGCTCGCGTTTCCGTAGTGCTCGCCCGCGTCCCTGAGGCCATGCCATAGCCCACCGAGGTGGCCATGGTCGCCTCTGTAGGCTGAGCCTAAACGAGCCGCGAAGAGCCGTAGCCGATCGATCCGGCGCGTGTAGGGATGATGCCCATGCACGTGCCTGAGACTCACTACGCCAACGCAGGTGATCTGCGAATCGCGTATCAGCAGTGGGGCGAGGGGCCACCGCTGGTCTTTATTCCGGCGTTGATCTCCGACATCGAGATCTCGTGGGAGCACGAGCTCTACCGTCGGAACTTCGAACATTTCGGGCGCTAGCGCAGCTCGAAATCCGATACCTACGAGATCGCCGAATACGCAGCGAAGTCGAGCCAGGCGTTGCTCAAGCGTCCCTGGTCGCCATTCTCCACGCGCCCAAGACCGTCCACACCACCAGCCAGGCCGCGATCACTGCGACCGCGATGGCAGTCGATTCCGGCACCAAGTACGACGAGTCTCGAAGCTCAGCGAGTCCGTTCACGATCCCGTAGTTGATACCAATCCCGGCCGGTTCGAAATGGGCCACAGCCAGTTCGATGACCAGGGGTCGCCGAAGGTTGATCAGGTAGGGAATCTTGGTCGAAATTAGGAGCGGTCGGAAGATGATCTGGTACACGATCATCAGGATGATCGGAACCATTCGCTGTCCCATGAGAGAGGCGAACCCGAGACCGAAGACGTAGGCGATGACCACCTCGAGCTCGACCCACAGTCCCGTCCTGATCATCAGGACATTGGGCGGCGAGTTGTAGGTCACGGCGTAGGTCGGATAGTTCTGCTCGGCCTGTCGCTCGGCTAGCGCCCTGGACAGCGGGGTGTTTGGCTCAGGTTCGTTCTCCGGGCATGGCCCGTTGTAGGGGAAGTCGCAGATGATCAGATTCGGATGATCGGCGGCCCAGGTTTCGTATCCATGGAGGGACAGGCCGAGGGGCACGGTGGTGCCCTGGAAGTCGAAGCTGGACGGCGCGGAGAAGACGCAGACAGCGCAGATGATGGTGAATGCGACGGCCACCACGGGGATAATGATGGCCAAGCCGGCCGGGATGCGGGCCAGGTAGAGCGCCACTCTCGAGCGCCCGGTCACCACCTGCTGCGTGAACATCCCGTCGGCGAGGTCGGAGCAACCTGCGGTGGCTCCCAAGGTCATGGCGGCGATGAAGCCGAAGATGTAGAGCACGCCGGCGATGAGGGAGGTGAACACGTCGAACCCACCAGCCGGCCCGTACGACTGCGGCACGAAGGCGTGCAGCAACAGCCGGATCACGAGGAAGAGTGTCGGGAGCCCGACCGTCAATGCGATCAGGGCGATCATGAGGCCGCGACGCTTGCGAAGCTCCATGAATCTTGTTGCGATCATTGCCCAGGTGGGGATCCACGATCCTCGGCCGTCATCTGCACCATCAACCTCGACCGGACCCGGTGTAACGACGTCGGGCGCGGTCACGACTCCGATTCGCCTAACCGCCCGGTCACCTTGCGAGATGACAGCTGAGCCCTTGAGTCCGAGTTCGACGTGTCATCGGGCACGTCACCAGGCTTCCACAGCGTTGCTCGATCCTGCCGTCCCATCCGGGAAGGTTGGCAAGGACTCGTTGATGGATGCTGCCCCGGGCGGGATGACCCGTGTTGGTATGGGCAACGAAGGATGACACCCGACCAGTTCCTCGTCTTCCGACAAGCTCCCCAAGGCGACCTCAGGCATCCGGTAGGGGCGCAATATCGCCAACACCCCCGTGCGGAAATGATGCCGGCTACCGGGAGGGCTCTGAGATGACCCCGACCGTGCCAGCCATCCGCAATCGCGCGGCGATGTCGTTACCGGGTGGGTGCCCTGAGGGGTCCGCCTTGCTGGATCGGCGACAGCTTCCGTCGTTCGCCTCAGTGGTGCGTGGATGGGTTGAAACCGCCGTGGATCTCGCCTGGGTTTCGATGACGCCATGTCACGGTGGGCAGGCCAATGCGGCATTTCCAACTAGTGGTCGTGCCGCTGCATTCTGACGACTGCGTCATGGATTGTGATCTGATCGCCATTCGGGTCAGTTGCCCGCCGTGGACGTGCTTCGGCGACGACAACCAGCCATTCATCCGTCGGAAGGGCATTCACTGTTTCTTCAGGGGTCGCGAAGAACTCAGGAAATGGAGGTCTTCTCATCGTCGTGCCCAGGTCCGACAGGTCGTGGCTGACGATCAGGAGCGTGCCGCCTGGGGCAACAGCGTCTGCGAGGCGGCGATGAAGATCCTCTCGCTGGCCAGTGGCCAGATGGACGAACTGGGCTGAAACGAGCGAATAGGAGTTGGGTTCGGGGATGAAGTCGTCGAGATCGACGTGAAGCCATTCGAGCCGATCAGCGAGGTCGCTTCCTGTCTGTGCCGCATGGGCACGGGCCCGTGCTAGTGCGACACTCGAGATGTCGACACCAGTTACGTGCCAACCGAGTTGCGCCAACCAGATCGCATCACCGCCCTCCCCGCAACCAACATCGAGGCCCACGCCGGGCTGGAGCGACTGAGCCTCCCTTACCAGCTGTGGATTCGGATCACCGCTCCACAGGGAGCCTCGGGAGCCATATCGTTCGTCCCAGAATGCCTCATCCATGATCGGTGGAGATGAGTACTCATGGCCGTGGGGGTGACTAGTCGCGTCGGTCATGAGCCCACGGTAGCTGCGCTCGCACGAGCTATGGATTTATAAGCATGCCCCCGACGGCCGGCTACGGTCACGCCAGAATGCCGCCGTCTCGGTGGGACGGCGCCAGATTCAGTGTCTGGAAGGCCGCTCGGTAACGCCTCCCGGCCGTAGATGTGCCACCCGGTTCAACCGATCGAGATTGCCGGGTCCCGGGCCCCCTGATTGAGGCTGGGCGAGCAAATCTCCGTCCGGGATCGCCACGGCGACGCGAATAGCGCGCGGTTCGGCCTCAGGGGCGGGTTACGGGAACGAAGCCTCTACCGATAGCACCATCGTTCGTACTACTGACTCGGCCACGGGAGACCCATATTGTTTAGCTTCGGCACCTCGCCAGCCGCCATGATCTGTTCGGCGAGCGGACGTATCGTGTCCACGAGTTCGACCGCCTGGGCACCGAGGGTGGCCACGAGCGGTGCAGCCAATCGATCGGTAGCGGCTTCAATCCCTTCGCGGGCCTGGGTGCCGGCCGGAGTGGGACACTCGTTGTCGTCAAGCCATCCCCGCTCTCGAAGACGCAAGGCCGCCGTTCGCCATTCTTCATCGGACCACCCGCGGTTGGAACGAAGACTTTCCCGTTCGGAGCGCCCCGTCGCCGCTTGCATAACAAGCGCCTCGCACGGGTCGACCTGGTTGGCTACGAGGCACGTGACATGGCCGTCGCCGCGATGCTCACGGATCGCACCGAGGGCCTGCCAGAGCTGGAGGTGGGGAACGCCCGGATCAGCGAGAGCGGCGTTCGCCGCTCCTAGCGGTCGGCCGGTGAAGTCAGCTGAGTGGACGGCGGTCGTGGCGAGTGACGCCGCTCGCCGAACGTCGGGCCCATCGATCGCTTCGCCCAGCAACCGACCCAGCGCGGCATCCATCGCCGACAGTCGGGCCTCGATGAGCTGTCGCGGCTCGGCGTAGGCCCAGGCGGCGGGAATGGCGCGCTCGACCCGTTGCGGGTGAAAGCCGTAGAAGATCGAGGTCACCACCGCGGCTGGCACCGTACCGAGAGGTGCAGCGCGGCAGCCGAAGTAGCTCATCCAGCCGCCCTTGAGGCCGAGCCCGTCTGTTGCAGCACGGGTCTCCGGGGCGAAGAAGAGCACGGCGTGAATCGGCTCGCCGTACTGCCACACGAGGCGTGCCGCTTGCTCCTCCTGCGTGCTCACATCGCCCTCCCTTCTAGGTTGGCCTTGAAGCGGCCGTTCCGCTGGGTACATTACCCACGCTGGGAATCTCAGACCGCCGGCAACGGGTCACACCAATGCCGTCTATACGTTGGGACGGTGCCAGATCCATAGTCTGAACGCCACCCGGTAACGCCGCCCGGCAGCGGTTGGTGGTCGGTCCAGATGGATACACGTCTGACCGATATCAACAATTCTCGGTGGGATCTGCTTCTGTTTGCGGGTGCCCCCGAACGGCACTTATGGGCGGGTCTGAATCTCCCGGACAATCGGTCGCTCGGTGCCGTTACTGGCTCGCCCGGCCGTTGAGCACGTCGTTGAAGATGGGTCTTCTGCGAGTCACCTCGATCACACCCTCACCCTCGTTGGCTCCGTGGGATTGACTCACTCAGCCATTCTGGCATCTGCTCCCCGGAGGGGCGTAAGCATACGCCCCCATGCGCCGGCTATGGGCTCAGCTGCGGTCGGCGACCCGAGAGCAAGCGAGCGTGCATTTGGGGGAAGATAGCTGAATGGTTCGACGGGAGCGGATCCGTTGGGCCGCCGCATGCGGAGCGATTACGACTGCTTTCATTCTGTCTTCCTGTGGTGGGTCCAGTTCTGGATCACATGCCATCGCAAGTGTGCCGCCGACTAGTACTACTGACCTCACGTCAAAGACCCCTCCAAATGGTCCAGCAGGGACTCAGCTCAGATGGTTTTTAAGCTCGGTGGCTGACACCCATGTGTCGCAACAGGAGATTGAATCCCACTTCGACGCATTTTTCCTGGGCAAGATCAGTGCGGCCAAGATGAGTGCGGCCCTAGCGGAACTCACAGCGCCTGGAACGCTGGTCGGGGTGCTGTCGTCGGAACCGACCGGTCTCGTGGTGATCGCTAATTTCGGCACCGAGCACGTTCAGGGTGCAGAACCATCCCCCGGTCTGAGGTTGAAGGTCACACTGTCCGTAAACGGATCAGGTCTTATCGATGGGTTAAAGTTCGCACCGGTTTTGGCAACGAGCTGGTCTCAGATCGACCAGACCCTGGCTGCACTTGCTCCCAGCGTCAGCTTTCTTGCCGCACGAGTAACCAACGGGTCCTGTCAGACGATCCACCAGCTGGCATCGTCGACGCCACGCCCTTTGGCATCAGAGTTCAAGCTCTTTGTGCTGGGGGCGTTGGCTCATCAAATCGCCGCGGGACACGTTACCTGGGATCAAGAGCTTACGGTCGAAGGCCAGCTCAAGAGCAGCGGTAATCCCGTAGGCTCGGGGTCGCTTCAGTTCGTCCCCGCCGGCACGAGAGTGTCAGTGCGGGAGACGGCGACCAAAATGATCTCAATCAGTGACAACACCGCGGCCGACATGTTGATCAACTTGGTCGGCCAGCCCGCCCTGGAGTCCCAGATCCAACAATGGTCAAACGATCCGCACCTCGATGTCCCCTTCTTGACCACGCGCCAAATGATCCTGTTGCACTACGTGAACTTTCCCATGCTGGCGAGTGCATATCTGGCGCGGCCGCCAAGCAAGCGGCAGGCATTCCTGAATTCGGTTGTGGATCCTCTCTCACTCAGCGAGGTTCAAGGGTCGACCGAGCCGCGCGACATCGACAAGATCGAATGGTTCGGATCTCCCGATGACATCTGCCGCGCCTTCGTCGGATTGCAACAGCTGTCCCGTCAACCCAAGTTGTCGCCGATAGCGTCCATCTTCTCAGTGAACAAGGGAGGCCTCGGACTCGACCCGTCGGAGTGGCCCACTGTCTGGTTCAAGGGCGGGTCTGAGCCAGGAGTGCTGACTCTCGGCTACATGGCAACGAATAGCAGGGGTCAGACGTTCGTGGTGTCGGCCATGTTGTCGAGTGCCACAGCTGCGCTGGCTCCTTCAGCGACGCTCGCTCTCCTGGAAGCTGTTGTGGGCGCCTTCGGACTGATGCGCTAGTCCTCCTGTTCTCTTCTCTGGATCAGCAATAGACGCTGAGCCCGGTCGATTGGAACTGTCGTAAGGGGCGCCCCTTGATCCCCAGCGCCCTCCAAGGTGACAATCGGGACCGAGGTGATACACACAGAAGTGGGGAGGGTACTCCCTCGTTGCTCAGTTCTGCGGGGGTTGGGGTCCATTGGTCGGGACAACAGAAAAGCTCTTCGCCAGATGCCCCGAGTCGTTGGCAAGCTAGCCCTCAGCTCGGCGGGCTCCGCGCCCCCTATCGCCGGCTATGGTCCGAAGTCGGGGTACCTCCGTCGGCGTGACACCGGATCGGGCCAATCGGTAACACCACCCAGTCTCGGATGTTGGCACCGGGTCGAACCGCTCGACATCGTCGGCTTGCGTCACGTCAAGCTGAGGGCGTTCGGACCCTGACCCACGCTGTATCGCGTGGCGCCGGCGATCCCGTTCGGGTCGCCACCGGACCGAGGCATCCGGACACGCACTTTGAGGATGGACTGTCGACAGGCATACTGGCGAGATGACGCTGGCCAGTCGAATCCTGGGCACGCTTGCCAAGCTACCGCCGGTTACCGCCGGTGCCGTCTCCGTCGATCGCGACCTACCGGCGAAGATGGCAGACGGAGTCGATCTGCTCGCGGATCGCTGGTACCCGGCCAGTTGGGCGACTGAGCACCCTCCCGTCATCTTGCTCCGGACGCCATACGGGCGTCGGCAGTGGGGCATGCTCGGGCGCCTCTTCTCCGAGCGAGGTTATCAAGTGGTCATCCAGAGCTGTCGTGGCACATTTGGCTCTGGCGGGGACTTGGTCCCGTTCCGCAACGAAGAGGCTGACGGTCGGGCAACCTTGGCTTGGATCGCAGGCCAACCATGGTTCGATGGCAAGCTCGCCACGTTCGGCCCCAGTTATCTGGGGCTTACGCAATGGGCGATTGCGCACGACGCGCCGAGTTATCTGAAAGCCATCGCGCTCAGCGTGACCGCCTCGAACTTCCGGGATGCCGCCACCTACCCTTCAGATGCGTTCGCGTTGGAGACCGCGCTCACATGGATTCACCAGGTGGAGCACCAGGAAAGCGGCTGGCGAAAGATCTTGGGTGCACAGCTTTCCAGTCGAAGAGCCCTTCGAGGGGCCTATGACGTTCTTCCAGTCGCTGATGCCGATGCCGCTGCTGTAGGTCACCACGTTCAAATTCTTCCAGGACTGGATTCTGCACGAGCGCCCGGGTGACATCTGGTGGGACCCGGTTGACTTCGGGCGACAAGTTGGAGTCGTTCCGCCCTCGAGCCTGGTCGGAGGCTGGTACGACATCTTCCTGCCTTATCAACTGAACGACTACCGCGCTCTGCGGGCGGCTGGCCGGACCGCCTCGCTCACCATCGGTCCGTGGTCTCATGTCAGTCCCGGCGTCTTTGCCGCCAGTTTGCGCGACAGCTTGAAGTTGTTCGCTGATCAGCTCGGAGATACTCCCAGCCAGCTGCCGAACAACGTAGTGCGCGTCTTTCTGATGGGTGCCCGTCGCTGGATCGAGCTGGCAGCGTGGCCACCGCCCGTCGAGGAGCAAAGGTGGTACCTCTGCGCGGGTGGGAAGCTGCAGCCCTCGCTATCTGAGGACACCACGCCCGACCGTTACAGGTACGACCCTACGAATCCAACGCCAGGAATCGGTGGACCCTCGCTCAATTGGGGTACCGCGGGTCCGAAAGATCAGCGGAAGCGGGAAGGCCGAGCGGACGTTCTGACATACACGAGCGATGCCCTCACCAAAGATCTTACGGTGATGGGTTCGCTCAGTGCTGACCTGCATGTGCGGTCAACGCGCGATCACACCGACTTCTTCGTCCGCCTCTGCGACGTGTCCCCGCGAGGTCGATCCAAGAATCTCAGCGATGGGATCGTTCGGCTGCGCCCAGGCGACGTAAATAGGTCCGCCGATGGTTCGATCTCGGTACGAATCAGCATGTGGCCGACGGCAAACACCTTCAAGCATGGCCACCGGATCCGCCTTCAGGTGTCGAGCGGTGCACACCCGTTGTTCATCCGCAATACTGGGACCGGTGAACCTTTGGCCAGCGCGACGAACCTCAGCGCGGCCGACCAGGAGATCTTCCACGACGCAGAACACCCCTCCTCCGTCGTGTTGCCGGTGAGCCTGATCTGACCGGACAATTCGGTACCCGCCCGATAACACGTCGTCAGTCGCCTCGATCGTCACCGAGCAGACCGTGCGGTACCGCCGGGTCCAGGGTGGCCTCAGCGCCCGGTCCCTTGGGCTGCCACCCCAGGCGCTATCAGCCGTGTTGGTATGGGCTACGAAGGGTGACACACGATCACTTCCTCGCCCCCCGACAGACTGTCCAAGACAACCTCCGGCCATCCGACGCTCCTATGTTTGTCAAGGGATTTCTTTGGCTCGGTTGAGTAGACAACAGGCGAATCAATCATGAGCCACTCGCGGACGAGGCAAGCTCTTATTAGGCCGTGCGTCGATGCTCTCCGAGTGGGTGGTTCGGAGCGGCGGATCGGCATGTCGGATGAAAGCCAGCCCCGCAGGACGGCAGATATCGTCGGAGCCAGGTCCGCCGTTCGGAGATCTAGTGGCGAGGCAAGTGCTTGAAGACCTCGCGTGCGACGTAGCGCTTCAAGATCCGGATCACCTCGCGCTTGGAGCGGCCCTCCTTGGTGCGGCGTTCCATGTATTCGCGTGAGCGCGGGTCGAATGCGAGGCGGGTCATGACGATGCGCCACAGAGCCTGGTTGGCGTGGCGGTCACCGCCGCGGTCGAGGCGGTGACGGGTGACCTTGCCCGAGGATGCTTCGATGGGGCGACGCCACAGAGGTGGGCCCAGGCGGCCTCTGATCGCAGGCGCTCGGGGTTGTCGCCGGCGGCGACGAGCAGAGTAGCGGCGGTGTCGATGCCGATGCCGAAAATCTCAAGCATTCCCGGCGCCGTCACCGTCACGAGCTCGGCCAGGAGCTCGTCGAGGGACGCGGCCTCCGCCTCGAGGTCGTGCACCCGACGCCCGAGGCTGGAGAGCACCGTCTTGGTGGCGTAAAGAAGTGTGACCCGAGGCCCGGGGCCGCATGGCGGCCGCCTCATCGGTGAACTCCTTGATCGATAGGCCTTTCAGCCGGCATCGGACCTGATCAGGAGCGGTGTAGCTCAGCTGGCGCATCTGGTGGATGGCCCGCAGGCGCCCTTCGCGGGCCCAGCGCTTGGCCACGAGCAGCGCCCGGATGGCCTCCACATTGCCGTCGCGCGACTTCGGTGCACCGGTGGCCCGGCCGCTCAGCACGGCCCGGGCCGCCTCGACGGCGTCGGCCGAATCCGACTTTCCCTGCGTCCGCCGCATCTGGCGGTTCGGACGGTCGACCTCGATCACTTCGACGCCGGCCTGGTGCAGGAACCGCCACAGGCCCGCTCCATAGGCGCCGGTGCCTTCCACGCCCACCTTGGACACCGTCCCGAAGGCGCCCATCCACTCGAACATCGCCTTGTAGCCCCGGGGGCTGGCGT
>PKWD01000148.1:0-11541 GCA_003131945.1 Acidimicrobiaceae bacterium | reverse complement strand
ACCACAACGTGGGTCCCGCTGCCGGACAGTCAGGCCAACATCCCGGTGTGTTCGACGGTAGCGAGTCCCAGCCTCTCAGCGGTGGATCCGCACCAGAGAACACTCTCTTCATTCTGATTGATATCGCCACGGTGACCGGGCGCAATGTCGCCTCCGCCACCTAGCGACATTGCCGGATCCCGTATCGTCAAGCTGAGGCCGCTCGGACCCGGACCTGCGCGATATTGATCCGAGCCGCGGATTGCGGACGGTCACGGTCAGCACCGGGCTTCCGGTTACGGCACAACCCACCCGGACCGAATGGATACATGGCGCTATCGGTATCGCCGAATATGCGTGCCCGGAACCGCTGTCCTCTTGGGGCCGGGACCTCACCCCTGGCCGGTACTGCCAAGCACTACCGGGTGCACTTGGAAGTCTGAACACCCGGGTACCCCGACATCGAGTTGCACTGACTGAACGGCGTTGGGTGGCGTCACGAGTATCGCCGTAACCGGCCCACAAGGTGCGCCACCATTCGGCGGAACGTCGTCCCCTTCGACGAGAGCCGATGCGGTTTCTCCTGGCCCGAGTCCAATCGCGGGGAGCGGCCCACCCGAGTAACCGGGGAGCCCACCGATGAACCCGCTCGGTTCCTGTTGCGCTTGGATCACTTGCCGGCCATCGGTGTTTAGAAGAGCCACGCCTGGATAGCCCGAGAGCCGGCACTCCTGTGAACTCGTGTTGTTGAAGAGCATGGGAAGCCGGAGTGCCCCGTCGCCACCCCTGCCTTCCCTGCGCTGACGTGGAGTTGTGGCGTCATGCAGGTGGGAGGAGGGGAGCTGACAAAGCGCAAGCTGGCGTCCGCAAAGCCATACCCACTTCCCACGGTCGCAACAAGAACACAGTTGTTCACACAAGCGTCAAGGGTGGTGAGGTTGTTGGGTTGAGCGGCTGCGGACGATTGGACCTGAAAGGCGACCGACCCACCGCCGTTGTCATCAGTGACAAGAAGCGTCTGCTCAGGCAGTCCTTGCCCACACCCCTCACCATTGGCGTTAGAACCGACGGCACATTGAGACAGCCAGACTTTGCCTCCGATTCCGAAGCCGGTGACCGTGACGAGAACCTCCTGGTCATCGAAGAGTCCCGTTCCAGGCGACACCACGACAGTCGGATTGTGGGTCTGAAGAGCAGAAACCGGTTCCGTCGCCGACGTGGCGACGCTGGTGGATGCCGATGTTGTGCTCGGGGAGGAAGTCGCGGTTGAGTGGACCCCGGAGGCCGTCGGCTTGGCAGCCCCGCCGCAGGCCGCCGTCGTGACCAGTGTCAGGCCCACAGCGACAGCACTGGCGAATCGGCGCAAGACCACGATGCTTTCACGTCCGAGGAGGCGAGGCCGTTGACATCTCTCTCCACTGACGACACCTTCATCGGGCTCGATCCCGGGTGCGGATAAGGACGCGTGCTTGATCGGCGTATGGGGGTGAGCGCTCTCTGTCCTGGCCGCCAGGTCGACCCTCATTCGGTATCGTCACGAGATGGCCACATGGGACGATCTCAAAGTCGCTCTCTTTCGATTGCGCGAGGAGAGCCCCGAGGCCCTCGCAGGCTACCCCGACCCTCGCGTGGATGATGACCGGCACCCGCCGTTTGAGATCGAGTTGGCTGCGTGGGCGTCAGACGTGGCGGCGGATCTGCATCGCCGATTCGCCCGCGACGTTGTACTGGTTGTCGGTGCCATGAAGTACCCGTCGTGCACTCTTCGCTATCCCCTCCCCGAACTCCCGGTGGTACCGGACGTGGGCACCCTCGAGTTGAGGGTCGCGTTGGATGGCCCCCTCGTCGTTACTTCGGGGCATACAGAGCGCCACGGCCTTCTGATCCACAACGCCAGCGAACAGGAAGTTGGCATCGTCACCAACAGGCAAGTGACTGCGGTGGTCGTTGATCCTGAGACCGGCCGGCTCATCGGGGGTTTCACAGGTGCACAACGTCTGCCAAGAAGGGTCTTTTTCATAGCACCCGGTGCGACTGAACTCATCCCGCTTGTGGTGGGCACGGCGAGCTTCGTCCCCGACCTCGGGTATGCAGTCCCACCCGGTCAGTGGTCGTTGCAGGTCACCCTGGAACTGGGGGACGGTCGCAAGGTACGCACACTCCGATTGCCCTTCACCGTCACAGGCTGAGGAAACCTCGTGGATATCTTGTTTTGCAGGCAGCAGCGCTGGTCATGTCTATTCGCTCCGGGGAAGCGAGGACGATGCGCGCGTCCGGCCGGTGCTGGCAAGCCGATCTGGAACCCGAACCTGTGGCCACTGGCGCATTCAGTGACATGCTGTGTCGATGGGGCCACGGTCAGCCGAGCAGCGGAGGTCGGATGCCCTCGTCAAGCTGACGGCACGGCATCCAGACCTTTGGATTGCATCGTCGTCATCCAGCGGTCGGGTCCATTTGGTGCCGTTGTCTTTTGCATGGGATGGCGAGCACATCATCATCGCCACCGAGACCGCGTCCCTGACCACCCGCAACGTCAGCGGTTCCCAAGTCGCACGCCTTGCCCTGGGCGCCACCAGGGACGCGGTGATGATCGACGTATCCCTCGCAAGCGTCACCCCTCTCTCTGAAACACCATCTGAGATCAAAGACTGCTATGCAGCGCAAGCCGACTGGGATCCACGTTCGGTGGATGGCGACTTTGTCTACCTGCTCCTACGCCCGGAGCGGATCCAAGCATGGCGAGAAGCCGACGAGATCGAAGGTCGAACTGTCATGCGACAAGGGAGCTGGTTGGTCTAATCGGCTCGGCTCCTGACCGCCGGTCCGAGGCTTCGGAGACGACCATTTTGGCAAACGTCCAGACAGCGGCTCGGGCGAGCCAAATGAGGAGGTGCACCCATGGATGAAGCCCTCGGCGTATGAGAGCGTCTGCTCTGGCTCCAGCACCGGCTCCAACATTCCAAACGCTTGGGATCACCGGCAGTGGCAGTATTGGAGTCAGCGGAACCATCATCGCCCCGCCCGCCCAGGCAGCGAGCGTCTCAGTGTTGTGAGAAAGGGAAAGGGAGGAACACATGGCCAAGATCGGTGATCAAGTGCAGGTGCCGTCGAAGAGGGTGGGTCAGCTTCCTCGGGAAGGGATAGTGACCGGTGTGAGCGGAACGATGCTTCGGATGAAGTGGTCGACCGGAGAAGAGTCGACCCTGGTTCCGGGTGCCGGATCGGTCGTCGTCATACCCAAGGTGAGAGGAGCCTCGGGGAGCGTCTCTGCGACAACAAAGGGCACGAGGACCCAGAAGGCTCCGACGAAGGCGAAGAGTCCAACGAGGAGATCTAGTCGATAGAGCGCTTGACGAGATATGGCAACAGCGTTCGCCTGGGTGAGATCCTGTAGAGGTGTTTGAGCGTTCAGCGACCGTGCCCGCTGGGTATTGGTGCTGATTCAGGGCGTCAGGAATCAGCGCCGTCATCTCAGTCGATGTCCATGATGACAGCGGACAGATGTCTTACCCCAACGCCTCTTTGCCAAGCGCATCGTCCCTCCCTCGGAAGAAGGAAGGTGCTCATGCGCGAGCCGAAACGAGGATCGTGACTGCCCGTTCCCCTGCGGCACGCACTCGGGCCACCGGATCATGCTCAAGCCGGGCTACCGCTTGAATGGCGTCACCGAGGCGATGACGGGCGACCACCTTGGCGGCCATTTCTCGCACGCGCCACGCCTCGTCGACAGTCGCCCGGACTACAGCCGGCGTCGCCCACTCCTCCCAGGCGTAGAGCAGGCCCCGTGCCCCCCATACCCGGAACCAGTAGGGCCCTACGTGTCCGTCAAGCACGTACTGGGCTGTGGGCCCGCCGAGGGCCAAGAGCAGAGCATCGTCCGCTTCTCGTCCTTTGAGCAGATCGACACAGCCCGAAACGACGGCACGCTTCCCCCTTCGTGCACACTCAGCTTCGACGCTCTGGCGAGGAGTCACTCCCCAGATGCTTGCCACGCCGCCAGTTTGTCAGAGTGGTCGGCGACGTTGTCCCTCAATGTCCGTCGACCCCATTGGGCAGCACTCCGTCTCGCGCCGGAGGGCGTTGCCACAATGACGCTGAGGTGGGACATAGCGTCCATTGGGGCCGCGCATGTAGTCGGCTGCCGAGTGTCGGGGCCTCGGCAATCGTCCTCCGGATGCCGCCCCATAATTCCGCCGAACTGGGCACTGCGGAGTTCCGGTTGACCGCTCGACATTGCCGGGTTGCGTAACGTCAGGCTCAGGTCGCTCAGACCTTGACCGGCGCTGTATCGCTCTCGGTGGCGAATATGGCTCGGGTCGCCGCCAGCCGGGGGACTCGCTTTTCCGAGCAAGCGCGTCCGGTACCACCGAGACACAGCCCTATCGGGACCGCCCCGATTACCGGATGCCCAATGACCGGTCGCCTCCGAGCCAAGACCCCGCTCGGGACCGGCATCACTTTGCGGATGATGACCCGAACCGCTGAGGCCGTATCTTCTCCAACCGCCGGCGCCAGATGTCACGACCAACTGTCAGTGAGTCACCCTCTACTGACGCAAACACAACCCACTTTCGACGTTGGCAGGAGCTCTGCCGGCTAGAACGACATTTGAGTTAGGGTGGCGAGCCTTGAGTGTCTCCCACCGATGGAGGCCATACGTCGAGGGGGGACACCCATGCGGACACTGACGCAGACTTGGCGCCGATGCACAAGGGAATGAGACGGTGTCTGCGCACCGCACTGGCCGGGTCACTGCTGTTCGGAGCACTGACGACCGTATCTCTGGTCGCTGTCAGCGCCCTGACGGCAGGCACGGCGTCGGCCAGCCCGATGACGTTGTTCTCATCCACCACTGCTGGGTCATACCCGGTGCCCGTTCCGGGGGGAGTCACCAGTGTCACCATCACGGCGGTGGGTGGGACCGGTGGATGCGTAGTAATTTTCAACCCGCCGTGCAGTTACTTTGGTGGAGCCGGTGCGGTCGTGACTGATGCTGCTGTCGCAGTCAACTCCGGTAGCACGCTGACCGTCACAGTGGCGCAGAATGCCGGCTCTGGAGCAGGCAGCGGTGGCAGCGGCGGGAATGGGTCTTTCGTCTCCGGTGCTCAAGAGGGTGGTGCATCGGCTGTCTATGACGGGCTGAGCCCACTTGTGGTGGCTGGCGGGGGAGGTGGCGCGAGTGCTGACGCGGATGGCGCTCCGGCGGGCCAGGCCGGGGTCGACGCGAGCGGCTGCTCTCCAGGTGGCGCCGGTAGTCAGGCGAACGGAGGTGCCGCCGGGTCCTGTGACGGCACCGATATTACCGATAACTCTCCCGCTCAGGGTGGAGGTCCCGGCTATGGCGGGTACGGCGGGACCAGTACTTGTCTACCAATCTGTGCCCAAATAGGCGGTGGCGGCGGCGGCGGCTACTACGGCGGTGGTGGAGCAACGGCGTTAGGAGGTGGCGGCGGATCGAGCTACCCGGCCGCCGACGTGACGGGCTTGGACTCCACAGCAACACCGTCGGTCACCATCACCACGACTGACTTCTACATCGCCACCACGAGCCTTCTGTCCGCCACACCGGGCACGGCCTACAGTCCGGTGACCCTGCAGGCAGCCAACCTCGGAGTCAGCACCAGCCCCTACGTCACCACGTTGAAGTGGAAAAAGCTCTCCTTGCCCAAGGGCCTGAAGCTCTCCAAGACCGGGGTTCTGTCGGGGACACCGAGTACGAAGCTGACCGCCGGTCCGAGTTCGGTCAAGGTCAAGGTGACGGAGACTGTCACCACCCTCAATGGCAAGAAGAAGGTCAAGACCANNCATTCCCCTGACCATCACCTGAGCGACCCTTCAACCAGTCGGAGACGCCCGCCTCAAGAAGGGCCGGGTGGAGGTATCACCCTGATTCACGCGGGTGGGGAGGGCGTTCAGACCAGTCGGAAATGCTTGATATGCGGGGCAGGGACAAGACCCTAACGACCCGACCCACACAAATGCTCGGAGGCGGCGATCTCGAGCGGGTAACCCGTCAGGTCGGGCCGTCCGAATCCGGCGAAATCTGTTGGACACAGAGGACAACCGCGGGCACGCATCACCCGGCACTTAGCGGTTGGTCAGCCAGGAAACCGTCGCCTGAAAGCCTTAACGCTCAGAGCGGGACTCAGCCCCGGAACCACGCCGACCCGGCGCAGTCGCCGGAGATACGGGCCAGTCGGGGGCGGCCATCGCAGCTCGAAAACGGGCACTGCAGGAGTGGGATCACACGCANNAACGTCGACTACGACCCCGGGCTGTTCCGACGGGAGATTCTGCCCAGGCTCCGGGATGTGAAGCTGGCCGACATCGCTGCGGCCGCCGGCATCTCGAAGGGATACGCCTCGAACGTCAGGGCGGGGAGGTTCGTCCCTCACGTCAGCACCTGGGGTCCGCTCGCGAAGCTGGTCGGGGTGACCCTGCCTGGGCGCTGATAGCCCCTTGGGTGTCGCCGTCTTCGGGGCCGCCGTGGTGAGAATGATGGGCCTGGGACCAAAGAGGTTTCAGCTTCCCCTGCCCATTCTGGCCGTCGTCATCGGCGGAGAATGGATCTTCGAGCTCTTCCGCTTCCACGTGTTCTGAACGGTGAAAACGACTCCTTGATCGCGTGTTTTCTCCCACTTGACCGTCGCCACATGGCGTGGTCAGCTACGGGTCTACGAGTAGGTGGGTAGGGGGGTCTGGGATGAAAGCTCGCTGTACGTCACGTCTCGCTTTCGGCTCTGTGATGGTGGCCGCGATGACGGTCATGAGTGCCGGCGGCTTGGCCGCCACCTCCGTCGGGTCCTCCGTGGTCACGGCCACACCGCTTCTGAGGGTCGTGAACTCCGCGCACTACGCGTCTCCGCCGACGACCCAGGAATGCGTCGAGCAGATCGGGTTGGCATGCTACACGCCCATCCAGTATCAGGCCGCCTACGACATGAATGCGCTCTACGCCAAAGGTCTGAACGGCTCCGGTAAGACCATCGTGCTCGTCGACTCCTACGGCTCGCCCACCATCGGGGCCGACCTGGCCACCTTCGACAAGGCCTTCCATCTTCCCGCTCCCCCGTCGTTCAGCATCCTCCAGCCCGAAGGCCAAGTGCCCCCCTTCAATCCCAGCAACTCGACCATGGTCGGCTGGGCCGAGGAGACGTCACTGGACGTCGAGTACTCGCACGCCATGGCCCCGGGAGCGAACATCCTGCTGCTCGAGACACCGGTGGCCGAGACCGAGGGGGTGGCCGGCTTCCCGCAGATGATGGCCGCCGAGAACTACGTCATCAACAACCACCTGGGCGACGTGATCAGTCAGAGCTTCGGGGCCACCGAAGAGACGTTCCCCACTGAGCAGTCCCTCATGAACCTGCGCAGTGCCTACGTGAACGCCGCCGCCCACAACGTCACCGTGCTGGCCGCCTCCGGGGACGCCGGGGTCACCGGGTACCGGAACGCGGCGGGGACGCTCCTCTACGACCACCGGACCGTCGACTGGCCGTCGAGCGATCCCCTCGTGACCTCGGTCGGGGGTACGCAGCTCCATCTGAACGCCGCCGGAGCGCGCCTGCTCCCGGACAACGTCTGGAACGACACCAACGAGCTCGGTTCTCCGGCCGCCGGATCGGGGGGCGTGTCGGAGTACTTCGCCCGGCCGTCGTACCAGCACAGCGTGGCGAGCGTGGTGGGCACCCAGCGGGGCACGCCCGACGTGGCGATGAGCGCCGCCGTCGACGGGGCGGCCCTCGTGTACCTGGGGTTCCTCCCCACTCCCGCCTTCTACCTGATCGGCGGGACGAGCGAAGCCTCACCGCTGTTCTCCGGGGTGGTGGCCATCGCCGACCAGGCCGCCGGACATGACCTGGGCCTGTTGAACCCGGCGCTCTACAGCCTGGCCGCCAGCGGCGCCCCCGGGCTGCAGGACATCACCACCGGGAACAACTCGGTGACCTTCAGCCAGAACGGGGCCACCCACACCGTGAAGGGTTACCTGGCCGGACCCGGATACGACCTGGCCAGTGGCGTCGGAACCGTCGACGGGGCCATGCTCGTCTCCGAACTGTCGGCCAAAACGGGGTAGGCCCAGGCCCATTCCCACCATCTCGGTCAGAATGATGGGATGGGACCGGGGGTGCGGCAACAACGGGGCAGTGTCATCCTGGCGCAGCGGGCCCGGGTGCACCTCGTCTACCGATTGACGGGACGGATCATCGAGGCCCTGGCCGCCTCCCGGTCCGGTTCGGTCCGGCGTGTCGTGCCCCGGACCCTGCTGTTCGCCGCCGCCCGACGTCGGGAGTGCCGTCGTCCTTCGGCGGTCGAAGAAGTTCCATGTCGTCCCCCGACTGGCGGCCGACGCCGACACCGCCGGGCGTGACGGCCTCGCCCTCGACCTCATGGAGACGTGCCGCCCGGCCGTAGAGCGCTACGTCCTCGGGCTCGTCGCCACCCATCGTTTTCGCAAAGTGGATTTCGTCGAAAGGTCCGACGGTCACGTCAGGTTGACCGAGACTGTCACCACACTCAACGGCAAGAAGAAGGTCAAGACCAAGACGACGGTCCAGGCCACCATTCCCCTGACCATCACCTGATCCACCCTTCAACCAGTCAGAGACGCCCCCGTCAAAGAAGGGCCGGGTGGGGCAGTGCATCTAAACAGGACGAACACTCTAAACCCCGGGGATTCCGGGGTCGTAGGGTGCTTCGGGTTGATCCTGTCCTGTCTCGTCTAAAACGAGAGCGCCGGAGCGGTGTAATCCGACTCCTGTGTTATGAACGGCGGGCAGGACGGGCCAGCCCGGTGGGCGTGGAGACCCTGTTTGAGGAATTCGGGACTGGCGAAGCCAGAGCCCTCTTAGTGATGTTCGGGACCTTACGCATCACCGGCCGGCCGCGGATCGACATCGACCGCGAGCCGAGGAGGGCCTGTGAGCACATTGGGAGTCGACCTGGCCGTGCGGGCTGCGCACGTTGCCACCTTGAGCGACGAACGAGGGGAGGTGATTTGGTCACGTCGACGCTTTACGAGCCATCCTGATGACCTGGCGGCCCTGAGCGCGGCTGTTGGACCTGCGTCGGAGTTGACGGTGGTGTTTGAGCCCACCCGCAGTGCGTGGGTGGTGGTGGCGGCGCACTTCCGGGCCACCGGGGCCAAGGTGGTGATGATCGCCCCCGAGCAGTCGGCGGACCTACGGAAGTACTACAAGAAACACACCAAGAACGACCGGCTCGACTCGCTCGTGCTCTCGCGTGTGCCGCTGCTTCATCCGGAGGGGCTCACAGAGGTGAGTGGGCTCGGGCCGGCTGAGCCGCTCAAGCGTGCTGTGCGTCGACGAGTGGACCTCGTGCACCAGCGCCGCGCCTGCTACCAGCGCATCGATGCCATGTTGGACCTGTTGGGCCCCGCCTACCACGAGGCGCTCGGGAGCCGGGGGACGAAGACCGCCGCCGTGGTCCTCGAGCGCTACGGGAACCCGAAAACCCTGCGTCGGCTGGGCCTTTCCCGGCTCACCGACCTGGTGGGAAAGACGAGCGGTGGACACCTGGGTGCCGAGTACGCCGCTCGGCTACTTCAGGCGGCGACCGAAGCCACCACCTTGTGGAAAGGCGGGGGTCTCGACTTCGACGAGCTTGCCTGGGACCTCGCCCGGGAGGTTCGGCTCATCGGTCAGCTCGACATCGAGGTCGAACGTCTCGATACTCGCATCGCCGAGCTCTACCAGTTGGCCGACCCCAAAGGCATCGTGCGCTCGGCGCCCGGCATCGGCCCGGTGCTCTCGGCGGGGATCGCCGGGCGCCTGGGCGATGCGACTCGCTTCGTCAACCTGGCGGCCATTCGCTCGTTCTCGGGGATCGTGCCCGGTGTGAACCAGTCGGGGTTCACCGAGACCCGACCCGGCATCACCAAACAGGGAGACCCCGGCCTGCGGCGGGATCTGTACCTCGCCGCCGAGCGGGCTTGCCACCAGGATCCCCAGCTGGCCGCCAAGTACTACCGGTTGATCATGGAGCGTCGGCTGCATCACTATTCGGCGACCTGTCACCTGGCGACCACCCTTGTCACCCGGATCGCCGCCTGCATGCGCTCGGGCCAGCTCTACGTGGTGCGCGACGTCGACGGCACCCCGGTCAACAGCGAAGAGGCCAGAGCGATCATCGCCAAGCGCTACATGATTCCACTCGCAGCCCGCCGACGGTCTCGGATCCCAGATGCAGTGAGCGAGCCAGCGAGATAGGGGTCGCCAATAGCGCCCCGCGCTGGCCCGCTCAGGAGTCCAGGCTATGTCCCCTTGACGCGGTTAGGAATTTCATAACACCCTGATTGATGATGGTGGTGACGCCCGAGCTTCGGTTCTAGCGTCTCGGGAGCTCGGCGGGCTGGCTCTATAACACCCTGCCACCTCAGGGTTGGCCTGCGTATCGAAGTGTCAACCGTCGGGTTCCTTGGTCACGGCGTGGCTCGAAAGAGGCGAGCACACAAGTCTCATCAGGAGTGCCCGGCGTGGCTTCCCACTCAACGACAGGAGGAACATGATGGTGCTGATCGGCATCGACCCACACAAGTCGACCCACACCGCGGTGGCAGTCGACAAAGAAGAGACAGCACTCGGCGAGCTGACGGTGAAGGCAGACCGTCACCAGATCGAGCGTCTCCTCAAATGGGCGATCGACTTTCCGGATCGACGGTGGGCCATCGAGTCGGCCAACGGGCTCGGGTTCTTATTGGCCCAGCAGCTCGTGGCCGCCGGCGAAGACGTCGTCGACGTTCCGCCCACGTTGGCAGCTCGGGTTCGAGTTCTCGGTTCGGGCAAGACCCAGAAGAATGATCCCAACGACGCATTGTCCACCGCCATCGCCGCCTTGCGGGCGAAGCGACTGCGCACCGTCGTGGGCGAGGACCACTCGGCCGTCTTACGCCTGCTGGCCGATCACCATCGCGACCTGGGGTCGCTGCGCACTCAGGCCGTCTGTCGGCTCCATGCCCTGGTTCGGTGCTTAATCCCAGGTGGGACGGGGATTCGGCTGTCAGCGGACCGTGCCGCTGCGGTGATGCGCACTGTGCGGCCGACCAATGCGGTGGACACCGAGCGCAAGCGCATGGCCCTCGGTTTTGTGGCTGACATCAGACGCCTCGACGCCGAGATCGTCGCCTCCAAGGCCCGCATCGTCGACGCCGTGGCCGCCTCAGGCACGAGTGTGACAGAGCTCTATGGCGTGGGCCCGGTGGTGGCCGCCTTTCTGATCGGCCACAGCGGCGACATGGCGCGCTTCGCCAACAGAGACCACTACGCCTCGTATAACGCCACGGCTCCCATCGAAGCCTCGAGCGGTCCGAGAGTGCGGCACCGGCTCAATCCGAAGGGCAACCGGCGCCTCAACCACGCCATCCACGTCATTGCCATGGCCCAGATCAGCCACCAGAGCGACGGAAGGACGTACTTCGACCGCAAGCTGGCCGAAGGCAAGACCACCAAGGAAGCACTTCGAGCTCTAAAGCGCCACATCTCGAACGCCGTCTACCGTCAACTCGTCATCGATTCGCGCAAGTGACATAGCGGATCCGGGAGG
>PKWD01000041.1 GCA_003131945.1 Acidimicrobiaceae bacterium | reverse complement strand
GGCATCCTGCGGGACATCTTCACCATGGGGGCGCGGCCCATCGCCCTCATGGACCCGCTCTTCTTCGGCCCCCCCGACGACGCCCGTGGCCGGTGGCTGGTCGAAGGGGTCGTGTCGGGCATCTCCGGCTACGGCAACGCCGTCGGTGTCCCCACGGTCGGCGGGGAGCTGACCTTCTCCCCCTGCTACGCCCGCAACCCGCTTGTGAACGTGCTGTGTCTGGGGGTGCTGCGCAAGGAGCACCTCGTCCTCTCCGGCGCCCACGGCCAGGGCAACCTGGCCATCCTCCTCGGCTCCACCACCGGGCGCGACGGCATCGGCGGGGTAAGCGTGCTGGCATCGGCCGGCTTCGGCCAGGGGGCGGGGGCCGACGACGACAAGCGCCCGAGCGTCCAGGTGGGTGACCCCTTCGAGGAGAAGCGGCTCATCGAGGCTTGCCTGGAGCTGCTCGGCCGGGGCCTCGTGGTCGGCATCCAGGATCTCGGTGGCGCCGGGCTGGCCTGCGCCACCTCGGAGACGGCCGGGCGCGCCGGTATGGGTATGGATGTCGACGTGGGCGCCGTGCCCCGTCGCGAAGCGGGCATGGAGCCTTTCGAGGTCCTCACCTCCGAGAGCCAGGAGCGCATGCTCGCCATCGTCACCCCGGCCGACCGGGCCGAGGTGGAAGAGGTGTGCCGGCGCTGGGAGGTCCGGGCCACCGTGATCGGCATCGTCACCGCGCCGGCGCCGTCTGGTGGGGGGGCCGTCGGTGGCGGACGCCTCCGCATCCTCGACACCCCGGGAGGCGAGGTCCTGGCCGACGTCCCCGCCGCCTCTCTGTCGGACGACGCCCCCCTCTACGATCGGCCCCAGGCGGCGCCGGCCGACCTCGAACGCCGCCGGGCCGACGATCCGGCCGCCTTGGGTCCCCCCGCCGATTGCGGGGCCGAGGTGCTCGGCATGCTGGCCGACACCTCCTGGGTGTGGCGGCAGTACGACCACCAGCTGTTCCTGAACACCGTGGCCGGTCCCGGCGGTGACGCCGCCGTGCTGCGCCTGGCCGCCCCGGGGCTTCCGGCCAGCCGCCGGGCCCTGGCTCTGTCCACCGACTCCAATCCCCGTTGGTGTGCCGTCGATCCCCGCGCCGGCACGGCCCTCACCGTGGCCGAGTCGGCGTTGAACGTCGCCTGCACCGGCGCCCGCCCGGTGGCCCTCGTCAACTGCCTCAACTTCGGCAACCCCGAGCATGCCGACGTCATGTGGCAGTTGTCGGAGTCCATCGACGGCATGGCCGAGGCCTGCCGGGCCCTCGCCATCCCCGTCATCGGCGGGAACGTCAGTCTCTACAACGAGAGCGGCGGCGCCGACATCGATCCCACCCCGGTCGTGGCCGTCCTCGGCGTGATCGACGACCTGGCCCGTCGCCCGCCGGGTGCGGTCTTCGTGGCCGGCACGGCCCTCGTCCTGCTCGGTGCCACCGACCGGTCACTGGCCGGGTCGCGCTGGGCCGTCGAACGGCACGGCCACCGGGGAGGGGTTCTTCCCGTCCTCGACCTGGCCGTCCACAGTGCTCTTCTGCGGCTGGTCGCCGATGTCGTGGCCGACGGCGATCTGGTGGCTGGCGTCCACGACGTCTCCGACGGCGGGATCGGTCTGGCCCTGGCCGAGTGCGCCGTGCACAGCGGCCTGGGCTGCGTGGTCGAAAGCATCGACGGTCACGCCGAGCTGTTCTCGGAGTCACCCGGTCGGGTCGTGATGGGCACGACCGATCCCCACGAGGTTCTGGCCCGGGCCGCCGCCGCCGGGATCCCGTCCCGCATTATCGGCCACCCCGGCGGAGAACGCCTGGTGATCCGAGACCTCGTCGATGTGAGCGTGGCCGAGGCCACTTCGGCCTGGCGCCACGCCCTACCCGACGCCCTGGGCCAGCCACCGGCGGCCTGATCAGCAACAGCGCCGTCTCAGGTACAGCGGGCGGCGAGATCCTCGAGGGCAGAGTCCGGGACATCGAGGTCCCCCATCCCGGTCCCGACCTCGAGGTCGGGCTTGAAGCTCCCGTGGTAGTCGGACCCGCCGGTGGCCACGAGCCCGAGGCGCTGCGCCATCCGTCGCAGCCCCCGCCGTTCGTCGGTGGTGTAGCGGCCGTAGATGGCTTCGATCCCCCCCAGTCCGGCCTCGGCCAGCTCGCCCACCAACCGTTCCAGGGCGGACGGGTCGAGACCGAGGGTCAGGGGGTGGGCGAGCACGGCCACGCCGCCCGAAGCGGTGGCCAAACGGGCCACCTCGTCAGGCGACAGGCGGGACTTGGGCACATAGGCGGCGCGTCCGTCGGCCAGCCAGCGGTCGAAGGCGTCGTCGATGTCGGCCGCCGCCCCGGACTTCACGAGGGCCCGGGCGAAATGGGGCCGGCCCAGTCCGGCCTCGCCTCCGGCCTCGGACACCATGGCGTCGTAGTCGATGGACACCCCGAGCTCGTCCAGGCGGGCCCGGAGCCGGAGGTTGCGCTCGGCCCGGTCCCGGCGCAGCTTCACCAGCTCGTCCTGGATGGGCCCCTCGCCCGGTTCGACGAAGTAGACGAGCACGTGGACCGAGCCACCAATGGTGGGCTGGCCGGGCGGAGGTGGCGGCTTGCGGCAGGACACCTCACAGCCGCGGACGAGGGGGATGCCCACCCGGGTGGCCGCCGCCCGGGCCTCGGCCAGTCCGTCCAGGCTGTCGTGGTCGGTGAGGGCCACGGCCGAGCAACCGGCAGCGGCCGCCATCTCGGGGATGGACCCCGGTGGTTCGGACCCGTCCGACACGGTCGAATGGGTGTGCAGGTCGATCAAACGAGGCCTAGCGGGGCCTTAGCGAGCTGATTCGTCGTCCCTGGCATCTTCGGGCTGGCGCTCTTTGATCGGCTTCGACGGCGCATGGAAAGACTCGTTGTACCGCTCGAGTGTCTCCGGCTGGCGATCGGGAAGTATGACGCCACCCATGGGTCAGATCCTATGCGGTCGTCGGGACCGGTAGGCTCGACGGAGGTGGAGAGCGCGGCGCTGATCCAACAGATGGCGTCATGAGGGCGATCCGGTGAGGGCCGAGTGAAAGAAGCCTGTGGCGTCTTCGGCGTCTACGCCCCCGGCAAGGGGGTGGCCCAACTCACGTTCGACGGCATGTACGCCCTGCAACACCGCGGCCAGGAATCGGCCGGTATGGCGGTCAGTGACGGCGAGGCCATCACGGTGGTGAAGGACATGGGTCTCGTCACCACCGTGTTCGACGAGCGGACCATCGCCTGCCTTCCCGGCGATCTGGCCATGGGCCATACGCGCTACTCCACCACGGGCGCGTCGGAATGGCGCAACGCCCAACCGGTGTACCGGTCGGTGGGGGGATCGGGCTTCGCCCTCGGCCACAACGGGAACCTGACCAACACCGCTGCCCTGGCCGAGAAGGCCGGCATGTTCCCCGGAGTGGTGGCCTCCGACAGCGACTTCGTGGCCGAGCTCCTGGCCGCCGAGTTCCCGGCCCCGGTGGAAGGGACCACACCCCCGAGCACACCCGACGGTGCGCTCGAAGCGGCGCTGCGGACCGTGCTCCCTCTTCTCGAGGGCGCCTTCTCCTTCGTCCTGCTCGACGCCACCCATGTCATGGGAGTGCGCGACGCCCACGGTTTCCGGCCCCTGTGTCTCGGGCGGCTCGGTCCGGCCGACCGGCCCGAGGGCTGGGTGCTGGCCTCGGAGACGCCGGCCCTCGACATCGTGGGGGCCACCTTCGTCCGTGAGATCGAACCCGGCGAGCTCGTCATCATCGACGAATCCGGGGTGCGTTGCGAACAGGCCATCCCCACCGACCTGACCGATCCCCACCTGTGCATCTTCGAGTTCGTCTACTTCGCCCGGCCCGACAGCCACCTCTACGGCAAGGAGGTGCACGCGGCCCGCCGGCGTATGGGGGAGCGGCTGGCCGCCCAGGCGCCGGTGGAGGCCGATCTGGTCATGGGGGTGCCCGAGTCGGGGGTGCCCGCCGCCGAGGGCTTCGCCCGCGCCACCGGCATACCGCACGGTCAGGCCCTGGTGAAGAACCGGTACATCGGGCGTACTTTCATCACCCCGGGTCAGGGGGCGCGCGAGGAGAGCGTGCGGCGCAAGCTCAATCCGTTGCGGGAGAACATCGCCGGCAAGCGGATCGTGGTCGTCGACGACACCATCGTGCGGGGCACCACCCAACGGGCCGTGGCCCGGATGCTGCGCGAAGCGGGAGCCCGCGAAGTGCATCTGCGTATCTCCTGTCCGCCGGTGATCTGGCCCTGCTTCTACGGCATCGACATCCCCCGTCGCGACGAGCTGATCGCCGCCAACAGCACCATCGCCGAGTTGGAGGAGTACCTCGGGGTCGACTCCCTGGCCTACCTGTCGCTCGACAATCTGGTGGCGGCCATCGGCGCACCGGGGGCCGGATTCTGCAGTGCCTGTCTGACCGGGAACTACCCGGCCCCGGTGCCGGTGACGTTGGGGACCACATCCGAGCGACCACGCCACGCCGCACCGGCGCCCGCCTGACGTGCCCAGCCGACCTGGCCCGGCCGGGCTGCCCGCCTGACGTGACCGCCGGCGGCGACGACGGGGCCGGCGGCGCCACCTACGCGTCGGCCGGTGTCGACATCGCCGCCGGTGACAGCGCCGTGGGGCGCATCCGGGAGCACGTGGCCTCGACGGCGCGTCCGGAAGTCCTCGGGGGCATCGGTGGTTTCGGCGGCTGCTTCGCCTTCGAACCCGGACGCTTCGCCCACCCGGTGCTGGTGGCCTCCACCGACGGCGTCGGTACCAAAGCCCTCGTGGCCCGCGACGCCGGGCGTTTCGACAGCATCGGCATCGACCTGGTGGCCATGTGCGTCGACGACCTCGTCTGTGTCGGGGCCGAGCCGCTGTTCCTCCTCGACTACGTCGTCACCGGCAAGCTCGTCCCCGATCAGATGGAGGCTCTCGTCTCGGGGGTGGCGAACGGGTGCCGGCAGGCCGGCTGCGCCCTTCTCGGGGGCGAGATGGCCGAGCACCCCGGGACCATGGGCCCCGGCGAGTTCGATCTGGCCGGTTTCGCCGTCGGCGCCGTCGAGCGCGAAGCCATGCTCGGTGCCGACCGGGTGGCCGTGGGCGACGTCCTGGTGGGCCTGGCGTCGCCCGGTCTGCGCTCCAACGGCTACAGCCTGGCCCGCCATGTCCTGCTCGAGCGGGCCGGCCTGGCCCTCGAGGCGCCGGCCTGGTCGGGATCGGACCGTACGTTGGCTGACGAGTTGCTCCTGCCGTCGGTCGTCTACGCGCCGGCCGTTCTCGCCGCGGTGGCCGCCGCCGGGGTCCAAAGCGGCGGGGTCCACGCCGCCGCCCACATCACCGGTGGTGGTCTTCCGGGGAACCTCAACCGGGTCCTGCCGCCGGGATGCGACGCCATGGTGGAGCGCGACAGTTGGAGTACACCGCCGATCTTCTCCGAGATCCAGCGCCTCGGGGACATCGACGACGCCGAGATGGCCCGGGTCTTCAATCTCGGTCTCGGCCTGGTGATGGTGGTCGCTGCCGATGCCGTCGAGGCCGCTCTCGGGGCCCTCGAGAGTGCCGGACAAGAGGCCGTCGTGGTGGGGGGAATCGTCGAGGGGACCGGGCGCGTGCAGATGCCGCCAGGCCGGTCGGATGAGGGCCGGTCGGATGAGGGCCGGTCGGGTGGGGGCCGGTGACGGCCATCAGCGACAGCGGCCTCGTTGCCCTGCGGGACCACATCCTGGCCCATTCGGTGCGCACCGGGGACTTCGTCCTCAAGTCCGGGCGTACGTCGACCTGGTTCATCGACTCCAAGCAGACCGTGTGCCGCCCCGGCGGGATGCTGCTCGTGGCCGAGGCCATGCTGGACGTCGTTCCCGACGAGGCCACCGCCATCGGGGGTCTGACCATGGGGGCCGATCCGGTGGCCTTCGTCACGGCCGGGGTGGCGGCCACCCGGGGCCGTGACCTGAAGGCCTTCAGTGTGCGCAAGGAGGCCAAGGACCACGGCGGCGGGGGGCGGATCGCCGGTGCCCTCGACCCCGGCGACCGGGTCGTCGTCACCGAGGACACCGTCACCCGCGGGACCTCGCTGCTCGAGGCCGTGCTGGCCGTGCGTCAAGCCGGGGCCGAGGTGGTCCTGGCCGTGGCCGTGGTCGATCGCGGGGGCACCGCGAAAGCCCTGCTGGGAGCCGAAGGAGTGGCCTTCCGGTCCCTCCTCGGTGCCCCTGAACTGGGCTTCCACTACGACGAGCCCTGAGCGACGGTACCGGGCGACACAGCCTCCCGGTAGCGTGGGGCCCACGACGTGTAATCGACCCCCGGGAGGGGAAGGATTGACGGTCACACGGGGCGTCCGCCCCGTGCCGTCTGGTTCCACCACAGGTCGGAGCGTCACCCCCCAGACCCCGGGGTCACGACACGGGACACCTCAATGGCCGATCTGACGACGACAGCCCAACGCGCCGACCTGCTGGCGACCCGCTTCCGCGACATCCGCGAGACGACAGAGATCCTGGCCACGCCGCTCACACCGGAGGACCAGACGGTCCAGTCCATGCCCGACGTGAGCCCCACCAAGTGGCACCGGGCCCACACCTCATGGTTCTTCGAGACCTTCCTCTTGGAGCCCTCCCTCACCGGCTACCGCTCGTTCCACCCGGCCTTCGCCTATCTCTTCAACTCCTATTACGAAGGCGTCGGTGCCCGCTATCCCCGGCCTCGGCGCGGCGTCGTGTCGCGGCCCGGTGTGACCGAGGTGGCGGAATACCGGCGCCATGTCGATGAGGCCATGACGGCTCTGTTGGGTGGCGGGCTCACTGCCGCCATCGCCGATCTCATCGAGCTCGGCCTCCACCACGAGCAGCAGCACCAGGAGCTCCTGCTCATGGACATCAAGCACGTGCTCTCCTGCAATCCCTTGCAGCCCGCCTATGCCACGGTGACCGTGGCCGAGCCGTCGACGGTGACACCGGTTCGGTGGATCGAGCACGAGGGTGGCCTCGTCGAGGTGGGCCACGAGGGTTCGGGCTTCGCCTTCGACAACGAGTGCCCGCGCCACGCCGTGCATCTCGAGCCCTTCGCCCTGGCCGGTCGGGCGGTGACCTGTGGCGAGTGGATGGCCTTCATCGAGGACGGGGGCTACGAGCGACCCGATCTGTGGCTGTCGGACGGCTGGGCCACCTCGCAGGCCGACGGCTGGGAGTCACCGCTCTACTGGTTCCGCGTGGTCGACGACTGGTGGCTCTTCACCCTGGGCGGTCCGCAGCTCGTCGACCCGGCCGAACCGGTCTGCCATGTGAGCTACTACGAAGCCGACGCCTTCGCCCGCTGGAGCGGGGCCCGGCTCCCGACCGAGGCCGAGTGGGAGACGGTGGCGGCCGGAGGCTCCGGCGACCGCCAGGCGGGTAAGTTCCTCGACACGAGCGTTCTGCACCCCCGGCCGGCCGGCACCAGCGAGTCGTTGTTCGGCGACGTCTGGCAGTGGACCTCGAGCGCCTACAGCCCCTACCCCGGCTTCCAGCCGGCACCGGGAGCGGTGGGCGAGTACAACGGCAAATTCATGGTCAACCAATACGTGCTGCGCGGTGGCTGCTGCGTGACGCCGCCCGACCACGTGCGACCCACCTACCGGAACTTCTTCCCACCCTCGGCCCGCTGGGCCTTCTCCGGTCTGCGACTCGCGCGCGACAGCTGAGCCTCCTGTGACCGCCACGGCCACCCCCTCGATCGATATCCACCTGACCGCTCTCGACCTGCGGGCCGCCCTCGAGAACGACGTGCGCGTCGGACTCACGGCCGAGTCGAAGTGGCTGCCGCCGGTGTGGTTCTACGACGACCGGGGCAGTGCGCTGTTCGACGAGATCACCCGGCTGGAGGAGTACTACCCGACGCGGGCCGAACGAGGGTTGCTCGAGGCCCACGCGCCGGAGATCGCCGCGCGCTCGGGAGCCGACACCCTGGTCGAGTTGGGGGCGGGCACCTGCGACAAGTCCCGTGTCCTGCTCGACGCCTTCCTGGCCGCCGGCACCCTGCGCCGCTATATCCCGCTCGATGTCAGCGACGGCACCCTGTGGACGGCGGCCACCGAACTGGTCGACGAATACCCCGGGCTGGCCGTCCATGCCGTGGTGGGGGACTTCGACCGCCACATCGGCCTCATTCCGGCCGAGGGTCGGCGGATGGTGGCTTTCCTCGGCAGCACCATCGGCAACTTCTTTCCCGACCAGCGCCGCCGGTTCCTGTTCGACCTCGACTGCGCCATGGCCCGCGGTGACAGCTTCCTGCTCGGGACCGATCTCATCAAGGACGAGAAGGTGCTGGTGGCCGCCTACGACGACGCCGCCGGGGTGACGGCCGAGTTCAACGGCAACGTGCTCCACGTCTTGAACCGCGAGCTGCACGCCGACTTCGATCCGCGGTGCTTCGCGCATGTGGCGCTGTGGAACGAGGAGGACCACCGCATCGAGATGCGCCTGCGTTCGCTCGATGATCAGCGGGTGCGGATCGCCGATCTCGATCTCGAGGTCTCCTTCGCCGCCGGCGAGGACCTCCTCACCGAGATCAGCACCAAGTTCACGCGCCAAGGTGTCGAGTCCGAGCTATTCGAAGCCGGGTTCATCGTCGAGGCCATGTGGGAGGCGCCCTACGGCGAGTTCCTCCTGACTCTGGCCACGCCCTACTGCTGACCCCGGTACCCGAGACCCCCGGTCACAGGGCCAGGTCGGCCAGCGCGTCGAGGACGCCGCGGTGGAAGGTGGGGTAGGCGTAGATCATGTGCCGGAGATGCTCGGTCGGCACGGCCTCGTGCACGGCCAGGGTCAGGAGCCCGAGGACCTCGCCTCCGACCGGCCCCGACGAGGTGGCCCCGACGAGAAAGCCCCGGCCGGCGTCCTCGACGAGTTTGATGAAGCCGTCGTTGCCGGCCTTGTGGATCCAACCCCGGGCCGAGGCCGACACCTGGGCCATCCCGGTACGGACCTCGATACCGTCGGCGCGCGCCTGTGCTTCGCTCAGGCCCACCGAACCGATCTCGGGATCGGTGAAGGTGACGCGGGGCACGGCCCGGTAGTCGGCCGGGGTGACCGGCTGCCCCAGGATCTGGCGCACGACGATGTCGGCCTGGTACATCGACACGTGGGTGAAGGCACCCTTGCCGGTGATGTCGCCCACCGCCCACACCCCGTCGCGTACCCGAAGGTGGTCGTCCACGGGGAGGGCGCGCTCGGTGTTCGCCACCCCGATGCTGGCGGCCCCGATGGCGGCGAGATCGACGTGGCGGCCGGTGGCCACGAGCAGTCGCTCACCGCTCACGACGGCGCCGGTGTCCAACGCCACCTCGAACCGCCCGCCGTCGTGGCCAACGGCGGAGGCCTTGGCGGAGAGGTGGAGGGCGATGCCCTCGCGCTCGAAGACCCCGGCCAGGAGCGTCCCGGCCTCGGGCTCCTCGGGGGGGAGCAGCCGGTCCGTCCCTTCGATGATCGAGACGGCCGAGCCGAAGCGGGCGAAGACCTGACCGAGCTCGGCCCCGATGGCCCCACCGCCGAGCACGACCAGCGAGGCGGGGACCTCCTCGGTCTCGATCGCCTGGCGGTTGGTCCAGTAGGGCGCCCCCGCCAGTCCCTCGATGGGCGGCACGAAGGCTTTGGTCCCGGTGTTCACGACGACGGCTTGGCGCGCCTCGAAGACCCTGTCATTGACCACGACGTGTGTCGGTCCGTCGAGCCGCCCCCAGCCGCGGACGAAGCGGCCCCCCTTTTCTTCGAACCGCTCCACCGCCACCTTGTCGTCCCAGTCGTCGGTGGCCTCGACCCGGATGCGCGTGGCCACGGGAGCCCAGTCGGCCGTGACCGTCGACGTCCCGGCCATGCCCGGGATGCGCCGGCCCTCGGCCAGAAGGTTGGCGGCCCGGATCATCATCTTCGAGGGCACGCAGCCCCAGTAGGGGCACTCGCCGCCGACCAGGTTGCCGTCGATACCGACGACGTCCAAGCCGGCCTCGGCCAGACGTTCGGCCACGGCCTCGCCCCCGGGGCCCATGCCCAGGACGACGACGTCAACGGTGTCGCTCCTCGCTTCTGTGCCGGCCGTGCTCAGTTCGGTCCCCTTTCGTGAAGACGCCGTCGGAACCGGTGGCTCCCGGTGCCACCGTAACGGTCGGGTCGAGAGATGTGGGGCGACGAGCTCCACCGCCGGCCTCGGCCGTACCGATGGCTGGGCCGACGATCGGCTGTGCATTGCCCAACGACCGGGCACCAGGTCGGCACTGTTCCTCCTGGCAGGCCGGTGCGGCCGTCGCTACGGTGGTGTTGGCAGGGGGGAGTGTTTCTTGACCATCGAGAACGTGGCCATCCTGTTCACCGATGTGGTCGGCTCGACAGAGCTGTCGCAACGTCTGTCGCCTGAAGCGGCCGACGAGGTCCGTCGGAGCCACTTCTCGATACTGCGCCAGTCCCTGGCCGAGGCCGGCGGCACCGAGGTGAAGAACCTCGGTGACGGCGTCATGGTTGTCTTCGGCTCCGCCTCGGCGGCGATGGCCTGTGCCGTGGCCATGCAACAGGGCGTCGAACGTGACAACCGCGACCGGGAGCACTCGGTGGCTCTGCGGGTGGGGCTGAGCGGGGGCGAGGTCAGCCGAGAGGACGACGACTACTTCGGGGATCCCGTGATCGAGGCGGCCCGTCTCTGTGCCCACTGCGAGGGTGGCCAGGTCCTCGCCGCCGACGTGGTGCGGGCCATGGCCGGTCGGCGCAGCCGCCACCAGTGCCGGGCCCTCGGGTCGTTGACCCTGAAGGGCCTGCCCGACCCGGTGGGGGCCGTTGAGGTGCTCTGGGAACCCCTCGGCCGTTCCGACAGCGGGGCCACCATTCCTCTGCCGGCGCGTCTGGCCATTCGCCCTGCCGTGGGTGTGGTGGGGCGCGAGGTCGAGACGGGGGCGTTGACAGACGCCATCAAGCGCGTGGCCGAGGGCGGGGGACGCCAGGTCCTTCTCATCTCGGGCGAGGCCGGCCAGGGCAAGACCACTCTGGTGGCCGAAGCGTCCCGGACTGCTTTCGACAACGGGGCCTGCGTCCTTTTCGGGCATTGCGAGGAGGATCTCGCCACCCCGTACCAGCTCTTCGCCGAGGCTCTCGGGCACTACGTCACCCATGCCACCGAGGACCAGCTCGTCGCCCACATCGAGGCCCACGGGTCCGAACTGTCACGCCTGGTCCCGTCCCTCGCCAGCAGGATGCCGGACCTCCCACCGTCGAAGGCCACCGATACCGACACCGAGCGTTTCCTGCTCTTCGCCGCCGCCGTCGGACTGTTGGCCACGGTGTCGCTGCACCAGCCCGTGGTCCTTGTCCTCGACGACCTCCAGTGGGCTGACAAGGGAAGCCTCCTGCTCCTGCACCACCTGATGGCCGCCGAGCAGTCCATGCGGGTGCTCGTGCTCGGCGCCTATCGCGACAGCGAGCTGTCCCAGGCCCATGTCCTGCGGGACACTCTGGGTCTGCTCCGACGACAGGGCGACGTCTCTCGCATCGAGTTGACGGGGCTGGACGACAACGGGGTGGTCTCGTTCGTGGAGGCCGCCGCCGGTCAGACCCTCGACGAAGCAGGAGTGGATCTGGCCCATGCCGTGTACCGCGAGACCGACGGCAATCCGTTCTTCGTGAGCGAGATGCTCCGTCATCTGTCGGAGACCGGGGCCATCTACCAGGACGCCACCGGGCGTTGGGTGGCCGAGGACTCTCTGGAGCAGTTGACCCTGCCCGACAGCGTGCGCGAGGTGATCGGTGGTCGTGTCGTGCGACTGGGACGAGACGCCGAGCGGGCGTTGTCGTTGGCGGCCGTCATCGGTCGTGACTTCGATCTCGATGTCCTGGCCAGGGCCACGAAGACGACCGAGGACGAGTTGCTCGACATCCTCGACGCGGCGGCGGCCGTGGCCCTGGTGCGCGAGGTGGCCGACACCCCGGGGCATTACAACTTTGCCCACGCTCTCATCCAGCACACCTTGTATGAGGATCTGGGCCCCACCCGCCGAGCACGGGCGCACCGACAGGTAGCCGAGGCCCTGGAGGATCTCTGTGGCGACCGACCCGGGTCGCGGGTGGGCGAACTGGCCCGCCACTGGTTCAGCGCCACCCAACCGGTCGACGTGGCCAAGGCCATGAGCTATTCCCGACAGGCGGGCGATGCCGCCCTCAGTGCCCTCGCTCCGGCCGACGCCCTTCGCTACTACGCCCAGGCCCTCGACCTCTACCCCCAGGCCAGCGATTTGGATCCTGTCCTCGGCATCGACCTGGCCATCGGACTGGGCACCGCCCAACGCCAGACCGGGGACCCTGCCTACCGTGGCACCCTTCTCAGTGCCGGTCGCCGGGCGGCCGACCTCGGCGACACCGAGCGACTGGTGGCGGCCGGCCTGGCCAACAACCGTGGTTTCTTCAGCTCCACCGACGGCATCGACGCCGACAAGGTCGAGATCCTGGAGCTGGCCCTCGATCGGATTTCCGGCGACGCTCCCGACCGGGCCCTTGTGCTCGCCACCCTGTGTGCGGAACTGGCCTACGGCAGCTCACTCGAACGCCGCCAGGCTCTGGCCGACGAGGCCGTGGCCATCGCCGGATCATCGGGTGACGACACCACCATCGTGCGGGTCTTGAATCTCGTCTCGTACCCGCTGTCCGTGCCGCCCCTGCTCGAGCAGTCGCTCGCCCGGACGAACGACGCCCTGGTGCGCGCCGAACGGCTCGGTGATCCGGTGCTCGTCTTCCTGGCCGCCGGGTGGCGCCTGGAGACCGCCGCCCGGGCCGGGGACATCGACGAGATGGACCGCTGCTTGGAGATGGCGGGGTCCCTGGCCGAGCAGCTCGACCAGCCGAACTTGAACTGGTGGCACACGTATCGGCGTGCCACCCGGGCCTTGATCGCCGGCGACACCGACCGGGCGGAGCAACTGGCCACCGAAGCACTGCAGATCGGCAACGACAGCGGTCAGGCCGACGCGGTGATGTTCTTCGGGGCCCAGTTCATGTTCGTGAACATGCAACGCGGAACCCTCAGTGATCTGGTTCCGCTCATCGAGCAGACGGAAGCCGATACCCATGACATCGCCCCGGGGATGATCGCCGGGGTCCTGGCCATGGCCCACGTGGAAGGCGACCGCACCGACGACGCCCGTCAGGTACTGGACAGGTTGGCGGCGACAGACTTCACTCTGTCGCCCGATCCGGTGTGGATCACCGGAATGGTTTCCTACGCCGAAGCCGCCATCGAATGCCGGGAGCCGCACTATGCCGGGCCCCTGTTGGACCAGCTCTCTCCCTGGGCCGATCAGTTGTCCACACTCGGAGGGGTGTCGGCCGCCGGTCCGGTGAGTCACTTTCTCGGTGGGCTGGCCACCGTTCTCGGCCGCTTCGACGAAGCGGACGAGTATTTCGCCCAATCGGCGGCATCGAGTGTCCGGATGGACGCCACGTTCTTCGCCGCCCGGACGGACCTCTCCTGGGGGAGGATGCTGGCCGAGCGCCAGGCTCCGGGCGACGCCGAGAAGGCGTCGGACCTTCTCGTGAGAGCGCACACCGCGGCCACGGCCCAGGGGTACGGGACCGTGGCGCGCCGCGCCGCCGCCGCTCTGCAACTCCTGGACCGATAACAAGCACGACCCTGTCCGGGGCCGATCGCATCTCGTCGGCCGTCGTGGTCATCTGTGAAGCTGCTCGTACGCCGATGGGGCGTTGCTGTTAGGTGGCGCCCAGGCTCAGGGGGAAGTTGGTCATGGCCCGCAGGTAGGGGTCGGTCTGCCATTGCACCAGTCCACCGACGGCGAGGGACGGCAGCTCCAGCAGTGCGGTGAAGGCGATGGGAGTCACGATGCGCGCCAGGGGGGCGCCGATGCAGTGATGGATGCCGTCGCCGAAGCTGAGCTGGGATGCATCGTCGCGTTGGATCCGGAAGGCGTCGGGGTCGGCGAAGGCCGACGGATCGTGGTTGGCCGAACCGATCACGGCGGTGACCTTGGTGCCGGCCGGGAGCGGGATACCGCCGAGCTCGGTGTCGGTGGCCACCACCCGGTCGAGCACCTGGACCGGACCGTCATAGCGGAGCATCTCCTCGACGGCGTTGTGCATCAAGGTCGGCTCGGCGCGCAGCAACGCGGCCTGGTCTGGATTCTCCAGAAGATGGCGGAGCCCGGTGCCGATGAGGAAGGTGGTCGAGAGGTAGCCGGCGAAGGCAAAGTCCGAGCAGCAGACCTGGACGTCTTCGGCGGTCAGTCCCTCGGGGCCACCGATGGACTGGCACATCTCGCCGATCAAGCCCGCGTGAGGCGTGCCCCGGCATTGCAGGACCCACTCTTCGAAGTAGGTGTTGAGGGCCATGGCGCATGTGGCCCCCAGCGCCCGCAGCGTGAGGGACTGCGTGATGTCATGAGCGGCCACCATCGTTCCGATCCACTGCAGGAGCACCGGCCAGTGGTCGGAGGGGATGCCCATGATGGTGAAGAGCACGGCTGACGGAAGGGGGATGGCGTAGTCCGACACGAGCTCCATCCGGGCGGTGTGCTGCAGGGGAGCCAGGAGCTGGCCGGCCGTGGCGGTGGCCACATCGGCGGCCGGCGCGATGGCCTCCATGAACAATGGTTCGAGTATCTGGCGCAGCTCGGTGTGACGAGGCGGGTCCGAACCGAAGAGCCCGATGGGCAGGTTGGCGCCCATCGAGAACAGACCGGAGGCGGGTGCCCGGCTGCCGGCGGGCGGATTCTTGAGGAATGTGACGCTGTCATCGAGGATCTGGCGGGCGTCGGCGAACCGGAAAACCCAGGCGCTCCCGTAGGGCTGCACCACCGAGATCGGTGCGTGCTCCCGGAACTGGGCGTACGTCGGATAGGGATCGGCCAGGAAAGCGGGATTGTGCGGATTGAAGGTGGCCGGATCCCAGGTCGGTGTCACGGTGTCTCCGGGTTGCGGCCGGTGGCCACGTTGGCCAGATAGCGGAGCGCGCCGATGCCGGGGAGGAAGCAGTACAGGCTGCCCCGCGTGTGGACGAGCCGCGGCAGGTCGTCGAGGATGACCGGATCTCGGGTGTCGGGCGTGCGCATGACGAACCGGCCCCCGCCGTCGGATTGGGCTCCGAGGAACGGATCGCGCGACCCCCGCAGGCCGGAGGTGGCGATGTCCTGGTTGACCCACACCCGATGCATGAATTCGAACTGGCTCTCGAGATCCCCGCAGAAGAAGTGGCCGATCAGGCCGCGTTCGATGCCGTCCTCGGGGTTGGCCGGGTCGAACGCCGGTCCATATGGCACGCCGCGCCGGACGATGCGTCGGCTGTGCGGTTGACCCATCACCAGGGCACCCCGGGGGTTGAGGCGGCGCATGTGCGCCCCGATGGGGCACCGGAGCCCAATGTCGTCGTCGAACTGGGCGGGGTGGTCGGGGTCCGGCGCGTAGTCGTACTCGTTGATCCTGGCGTTGGTGACCTTGCGAGGCGGGTCGGCGGTCTCGGGCGACAGGATCAGGGGGACGCCGTTTCGCCAGCGTCCGAGCAGCTTGGCCGCCACCAGTTCGGGATCGAGGCGCCAGCGCTTGGCGCTGAGCGCCAGGAATTGTTCGAAGGCAGCGACGTCTTGGCGCAGGATGCGGAAGGCCGAGTACGTGCCGTTGTTCCCGAGGATGTCGGGGATGGCGCCCAGGAAGTTGCCCCGGTAGTGGTTGCGGTAGCCCTTCCCCAGTAGGAAGTCACCGGTGGGAACGGTCGGTTGGAGGTCCTGCGGTCGCGGGCCCGGAGTGCCGTCGATCCACGGCTGGGAGATGCCGTCCCGGTAGCCGAAGTGCACTGTGCCGGCCGGGAGGGCCGTGGCGTCGTGGTGCGAGACCTCGACTACGGCGTGGGCGGCCAGTTGGGCGCGCAGCTGGGTCGAGCGCGTCTCGAGAGACTCCGAGTTTCCGGTGGCCAGCGAGACCAGGACGTGGACGGGACCCGACCGGATCCCGCCGAGGATCCAGTTGTCCGGTGCACTGGTGCCGATGTCGCCCAGACCGACGTCGTCAGGGCCGGTCGCCGGCATGGCCGATCGGGCCGCCGAGCCCTGTTGGAAGGCCGCCGGGAACGCCGCCAGCGTCGCCGTGGGCACACCGCAGGCGGTGAGGCCGGCGCTCGTGAAGGCGACGTTGAGGCAGTAGTCGGGCTTGGTGTCCCACGTCTCAGCGGTGCTCACCTGCGGGCAGGTGGCGTCAGTGCCGGTGGTGATCGACGCCAGCAGACTGGCGCCGGCGGCGGGCGTCGGCAGGGACAAGGCGAAGTGGCGAGCGTGGTTGGCCCGGTAGCCGCGCAGGACGTTGGCCTGGATGTCAGTGAGTTCGAGTGTCACCGCCGCCTCCTTCGTGGGCCGCTAGCCAGGGCGGGTCGCCGTCAGGATGTCGATGAGGGTGAGGTCGGGGTAGGCGGACCACACGCCGGCCAGCGAGACGTTGTGGGCCTGGACAAACTGCACGAACTCGACCGGATAGGCCGTCACCGGCAGCCGAGGGGCATTGCGCACATAGGTGAGGATCTCGGTGAACACGTCGCCGAGCACGGCCACGAAGTCCATGACGTAGGAGTCGAGATCGCCGTCGTAGGAGGTGACCACCAGAAGGTTGGCGCCGTCGGGCATGGGCAGGAACCGGGCGAAGTGGATGTAATGCAGATCGGTGAGCGCCTGGTACACCTGAGGCTTGGCGGCGGCGATGGCGGCCATCAACGCCGGCATCTGTGTCGGGTTCTTCAGGGGCAGGATGAGGTTCAACCCGTTCTGCACCTGATGTTCCAACGACAGGCCCACATCGACCGTCGGTGTCGGCCCCGGCGTCACCGACGTGGTGTCGATCTCCCTCATGAACATGGCGCCCTCCCACCCGAACGCTTTCCCGCCCCGCGAGGCATCTGAGCAGGGACTTTACTCAAAGNNCGTGGGCCGGCGCTTCGGGCGCGCCACCGGTCCCCCGCCGGGTGGGCACGAGCGGACACGACATCAGACGTTGGTGCGACCGGGGAGACCCACCGGGAGCACCTTGGCGGCGGCCAGCACCTCATCGGCGAACCGGCGCAGACCGTCGATGGTCTGGCTCCCACTCGACCAGGGCCTCACGAGCGCACGCCCGACGCCGGCGTCGGCGGCGCGCCGGAGCGCCTCGACATCGGACGAGACGCCCATGGTGATCTCGACGGTCCCCGGACGCCCGGCCTGGTGGCGCAGCTCGGCCAGGCGAGCGGCGGCCGCTGGGATCTGCTCGACCGTGTGGTTCATAGGAATCCACCCGTCGCCCACGAGCGCGGCCCGCCGCAGGGCGGCGGTGCCGTCGCCACCTATGTGCATCGGAGGCCATGGGGACTGGACCGGCTTCGGTTCGAACATGACGGGGTCGAAATCGAAGTTCTCGCCGTGGTGCTCGATGACCGGTTCGCTCCACAGCCGCTGGCACACCGAGATGGCTTCGTCCACGCGGCGCCCCCGGTGGGCGAAGTCGAGACCGACGGCCTGCCACTCGGCCTCGAGCCAGCTGGCTCCCACACCGAACTCGGCCCGGCCGCCGGACACGACGTCGAGCGTGGTGACAGCCCGGGCCACGACGAAGGGGTGCCGGAGGCCGATGTTGTAGACGTGTGTTCCGAACCGGATCTGCTCGGTGCGGCCGGCCAGGTAGGAGAGGTAGGCGAAGGCGTCGAAGACATGGACGTCGGAGGGGATCGGGGGATGATCGGCACCGGCGTAAGGGCTCCCGTCCGACGCCACGGGCAGCACGAGATGCTCGGGCATCCAGACCGACTCGTACCCGAGCCTGTCGGCCTCGCAGCTCACCTCGGCCCACCGCTCGGGTCTCACCGTACCGAGCGCGATGCCAATCTTCATTGCCCCGTCCCATCGAGTCGCCTGAGAGTCATGGGTGGCGAGCGTACCCACCGGGTGGGGACCTTTCTTGTTCGATCCTGAATCGGCTTTCCGTGATGGCGATGCGGCCGGCGCTCCGGACCCCGACAAGCGCCGAGATAGATCTGCCGGAAGCCCGCACTTTTCTGAACGAGTCTTCAGCCCAGAGTGGTCTGAGTCCCCCCGCCGGACGCCACGGTGGACGTTGTGCGGGTCGATCGCCATTCGATGACGACCCAGCCGGCGAGCAGCACGATGGCCGACAGGGCGAGCGTGTCCTCGGCGAGCTGGGTCAGCGGCCCCAGTTGCAGCCACCAGTAGGGGTAGGCGACGGCCACGAGGACAATGACCCCCAACCCGACCCTTATCCCCCTGGGCACGATCGCCGATGCCGCCACCACAGGGGCCAGCACGACCCACGACCAATGGTGTGTCCACGAGATCGGGCTGCAGAGCAGGCCGGCCAGGGCCAACACGAACAAGGGCGGTATCACCGACGGACCCCTGAGCAGACGATGGGCCAGAAAGGTAGCGCCTGCCACTGTCACCACATCGAGCAGAAACGCGACCAGTGTCAGTGTGCCGTGCGGGAACAGATGCGCCCGGTGGAGGATCCCGCTCCACGACTGGTTGCTGCGGAAGAGCGGGGAGCCGATGTGGGAGGTCTCTTCGGAGAAGTGGGTGAAGTATCGGGCCGAGGCGGACGGCATCACGGCAAAGGCGCCGGCCGTCAACGCCAGGAACGTCAAAACGGCCCGCAGGGCTGACCTCCAGTCCCGTTTCAGGAGGAACAGCAGAACGAAGATGAGCGGTGTGAACTTGACCGCCCCCGCCAGCCCGATCAATACCCCCCGAGTCGGGTTCCTACGGGCGCAGACGTCCAACACCACCAGCGCCATGAGCAGGATGTTGATCTGCCCGAAGTTGAAGTCGCTGCGCACCGGTTCGATGAACAATGTCGCCAGGCCTGCCAGGACGGCGGCGGCGGCCAGCCGGCGGTTTCGCGATCGAAGCAGGCGAGTTCGTCGGCGACGGAATCGGCGAATTGGCTTTCCACCNNGCCTGTCCCACGTGGTGACGTCGCGCAAAGCGAGTGAAACGATGGCCACCAGAGAAGCGACGTTGGCTCCGAACCACAGCAGGTCGATCGTGGTCGTGTCGAGCAAAGACAACGGACTGACGATGAGGAGACCGAACGGGGGGTAGGTGGCGTCGAGATGAGCCGAGGTATATCCCACGTCGTACGGGACGCGACCCAACAGCACGTTGTGGCCGGCTGCCATATATATCTGAAGGTCGAGGAAACCTGAGTGCGACCAGAGAAAGCAAAAGCCGAAGGCCACGAACCAGGCGACCGCTCCTGCTGCCGCCAGTACATCAGTCCGTATCGGCAGGAAGCGCTCAAGGAGCTTCAGGACGAAGGGTGGCATCTTGGGCACGGACGTCGCCGTCGCCACAGTCGCCGTTCCCTTTCCCTGGTCGTTCATGGCGCCGGCCCCGGTTGAATGCCGGAGATTCACATCGGCTGCCCGAAGCGGGACCGAGACGGCGGGACCTCGCCGGCTGGGTTCTGCAGTGTCCATTTGGTCCTATCGGTTCGCCGAAGAGTCTTGTCTAGCCGCG
>PKWD01000260.1 GCA_003131945.1 Acidimicrobiaceae bacterium | reverse complement strand
ATCGTCCACTTCTCGGTCGACTGGTGGAAGACGCTGCATCAGGGAGCCACGGTCCTGAACCCGGATCTCACGCCCACCATCCACGGCATCATGGCGTGGACGCTGCTTCTCGGTTTCGTGGCTTTGACATTGGTGTTCGTCTGGATGCTGATGGTGCGGTACCGCATCCAGGTGCTGTCGGAGGTCCTGGAAGGCGCCGAGCTCGAGATGGCCCTGCACGAGCGTTGGGCCGAAGGAGCTCCGCCCGACGGCCACGGTGCCACGGATGCCGGACCGGTCGCCGTCGTCGACGAGGAGACGCCGGCACAGGTCGGATCCCGCGCCCGCGGTGAACAGCCGGCGGAGCTCGTGCCGTGAGTTACATCAACGCCGGTTACAGCATCGCCCTGACCGTGCTCAGCGCCTATGCCGGGCAGCTGTGGTGGCGCCGCCGTCGCCTCGAGCGCCTGGCCGCACGCGTCGACCCGGACGCCAACCGGTGAACCGTCCTCCCACGGTCGTCGTCGGACCGGTCGAAGACGAGAGTGCCGACGCCGCCCCGCTTCCTTCGGAGGCCGACGGGCCGGAGGGCCCCGCCGCAACGCACGCGCCCGCGCCGGCGCTGAAACGGGCCACGTCGACGTCATCGACCAGCCGCCAGCAGCGCCTCCGCCTCATCGTCGTGGGCGCCGTCCTCGTCGGTGCCTTCGCCTTCTTGTTGGTGAAAGGTCTCGGTAGCTCGCTCGACTACTTCGAGACCGTCGACCAGGCCCTGCAGAGCAAGGCCATGTTGGGGACGAAGACCTTCCGGCTCGAAGGACTCGTGGTCCCCGGGTCGGTACAGCGCCACGACGGCGGCGTCGACTTCGTCGCCTCGGGATCGAATGGCCGTATCGACGTGGTGAACACGGGCAATCCGCCGCAATTGTTCCAGAACGACATCCCGGTGGTCGTGGTCGGGCATTTCTCGGGGGCCACGTTCGTGTCGAACCAGATCATCGTCGACCACTCGGCGCAGTACGTGGCCCAGTACCCCAACCGAGTCAGGGCGCCCAACGGGTCGACGCGGTGAACGCCACCCTCGGGCACACCGGCGTCCTGCTCGGGTTGGTCGCCTCGATCGTCGGTGCGGCGGTCATCGCCACGGGGCTCGTCCGCAAACGCCCGGCGACGGTTCGCAGCGGTCAGATCTACGCCGGGCTGATCCTTCTCGGTGCCGTGGTGGCCACGGTGGCCATGCAACGGGCGCTCATCACCCACGATTTCTCCATCGCCTTCGTGGCCGAGAACAACAGCCGGTCCACGCCTCTGCTCTACACGATCACCGGTATGTGGTCGGCGTTGTCGGGCTCGATCCTGTTGTGGGGACTGGTCCTGTCGGGCTACATCGCGGCGATGGTGTGGCGGTTCCGTCGCCAGGCCGGCGATGCCCTGGTCGGTTGGGCGACCCTCGTGACCTACGTGGTGGCCGCCTTCTTCTTCGCCCTCATGGCGGGCCCGGCCGATCCGTTCCAGGCGGTGTCGGGTCAGGTGCCGGCCAACGGGCTCGGTCCGAACGTGCTGTTGCAGGACAACCCGCTGGTGGCCTTCCACCCGCCGCTTCTCTACCTCGGACTGGTGGGCTTCACCATTCCCTTCGCCTTCGCCCTGGCGTCGCTCATCACCGGACGTATCGGCGAAGGGTGGCAGGAGGCGACGCGGCGATGGACCCTGCTCTCCTGGGGTTTTCTCACCGTGGGCGTCCTCCTCGGCGCCTGGTGGTCCTATCAGGTACTCGGCTGGGGCGGGTTCTGGGGTTGGGACCCGGTGGAGAACGCGTCGGTGCTCCCGTGGTTGTGTGCCACGGCCTATCTGCACTCGGTCATGGTGCAGGAACGGCGCGGGTTGCTGCGGGTGTGGAACCTGTCCCTCGTCATCTCGACGTTCAGCTTGACCATCCTGGGGACCTTCCTGACCCGGTCGGGGGTGATCACGTCGGTCCATGCCTTCTCGGACTCCGACATCGGAGGACTGCTCCTCGGGTTCTTCGGTGTCGTGGTGGTGACCGGCGTGGGGTTGATCGCCTGGCGCGGTGACCGGCTGCGCTCACCGGGCGGCATCGATTCACCGTTCAGTCGGGAGGGAGCCTTCCTGCTCAACAACCTGCTGTTCGTTCTCCTGGCTGTCATCGTGTTGCTGGGGACGGTGTTCCCTCTGCTCTACGAAGCCCTCGAGCACCAACAGGTCACGGTCGGCGCTCCGTACTTCGACGCCCTCACGCTTCCCATCGGCCTCTGCCTGCTGGTGCTCATGGCCATCGGACCGGCCCTGCCGTGGCGCAAGGCGACGGTGGGGACTCTGCGCGACCGGTTGGTGGTGCCCGCCGGTGTCGGGGTGCTGGTGGCGGTGGTGAGTGTGATCGGCGGCGTGAGGGGCATCGGCGCCGTCCTGGCCTTCTGCCTGGGAGGGTTCGCGGCGGCGTCGAACGTCAGGCAACTCGTGCTCGCCGCTAGGGGTGCCCATCGGCACGGGATCGGGGCCTGGCGGGGCTTGGTCGGCCGGGCCAACGGGGGAATGGTGGTGCACATCGGCGTGGTCGTGATCGCCGTGGCCCTCGCCGCCGCCACCTCCCTCGGGCACCGGGGCGAGGTGACGCTGCGGCCGGGCACGACGACGACGATCGAGGGCCAACAGATCACCCTAGAGAAGTTGGTCACTGTCACGTCGCCGGTGCGCACGGCCACCGAGGCTCTCGTTCTCGTGAACGGTCACGGCCCCTACCGACCGGCGGTGAGCCAGTACGGCGCCAACACCGAGCCGGTGGGCACGCCGGCCATCGACTCGAACGTCTGGCACGACGTCTACCTCACCGTCGATTCCCTTCCCGCCTCCGTCGGTGGTCCGGTGGGCCTCGGCGTCACGGTGCAGCCCCTCGTGTCGTGGTTGTGGGTGGGCGGCGGCATCCTGGTCCTCGGATCACTCCTGGCCGCCGTGCCGGGCCGGCGCCGGCGACCCACCGACCCGGTGTCGGCCCCGGTGCCGGCCATGGCCGGCGGAAACGGCAACGGACGGCGGCGCTCGGGGAACGGTGACGGTGATCCCGAGAGGGTCGCAGCCCCGGTGGTTCCCCCGGTGAAGGTGGCCGCCAGCGACGTGGAGGACGGGCGCGCCGACGAACGCGTTCCCGCCGGATCGCCGTGACCGTCGACACCACCCCCGACGCCGCGCCGCCGGATGTGGGCGCGCCGGGTGATGTCGGCGGGCCGGTCGGCGGCGCCGCAGTGGGCCCGCGCCAGGGCCGGCACACGGCCCGGTGGATCGCCGGCCTCGTGCTGGTGGTGATCGCCGCCCTCATCGTCCTGCTCGCCACCCGCCCGCCGGCGACGGCCACGGAGGTGTACACCCCACTGCTCGGTAAGCCGGCCCCGGCCATGGCGGGGACGACGGTGTCGGGGGAGCGGTTTGATCTGGCCGCCTACCGGGGCCGTTTCGTGTGGGTGAACTTCTTCGCCAGCTGGTGCCCTCCCTGCCAACAGGAGGAACCGTCGCTCGTCACCTTCGCCTACCAGCACCGCGCCACCGGTGACGCCGCTCTGATCGGGGTGGTGTACGACGATGCCACGTCCAACGCGCGCGCCTTCGATGTGTCGTCCGGGGCGACCTGGCCGGCGGTGGTCGACGCCGGTGGGCAGATCGCGCTGCGCTACGGCGTGCGGGGGCCACCGGAGTGGTTCCTGATCTCACCGGCGGGCAATGTCGTCGCCCACCTCGACGGGCCCGTGAAGGTGTCCGATCTCGACGGCCAGATCGCCGCCGCCAAAGCGGCCGGGTTGTGAGTGGGCGTCACGGCCTGCGGGCCGCGTCGGCGCTGGTGTGGGTGCTGTTGGCGGTGGTGCTCGCCGTGGCCCTCGCCTTCAGCGTGTCGAAGGGCGGCCCGCTCACCCCGGCGCAGCGTGCCGCTGCCATCGACGCCGTTCTCAAGTGCCCGAGCTGTGACGGGATATCGGTGGCCGATTCCTCGGCTTCGAGCGCGGCGGCCGTGCGCCAGGTCGTCCTGGCCCGGGTGCGCGAGGGCCAGAGCGATCAGCAGATCGAGCAGTATCTCGTCAGCCGGTACGGGCCGAGCATCCTCCTGCGGCCCCCGACGACGGGGATCACGGCCATCGTGTGGGTGGTGCCGTTGCTGGCTGCTGTCGGTGGCCTCGGAGGGCTCGGTCTGTTCTTCTGGCGCCGCCGGCGTCCGGCGGGGAGCACGGTGACGTCGGAGGACCGCGCCCTCGTCGACCGGGCCCTGGCCGCCCACGACCACGGCACCGCCCCGGTGCCACCGGGACCATGACGCGCCACGAGCTCGAGGACGAGCGCACATTCCTGTTGCGCTCGCTCGAGGACCTCGACCGGGAGCACGAGGCGGGGGATCTGTCCGACGAGGACCACGCCGTGCTCCGAGACGGGTACGTCGCCCGCACCGCTCAAGTGCTCAGAAGTCTGGACGGAGGGCCGCCGCCCGACGCCGGGTCCGGTGATGACACCGGACCGAAGCGACGACGGGACCGAGCAACTCGGACCCCGGGCCGGTCGGGAGGGCGGCGGGCACCGACGCGCCGCCGGGTCCTGATCGCTGCCGGTCTGGCCGTGGTCATCGGGTGTGCCCTGTTGTCGGTGGTGGCCCACGTGGGTCCCCGGCTTCCCGGAGAGTCGGTGACGGGATCAGTGACGTTGACCCCGTCGCAACAGGTGGCGCAGACGCTCGTTCAAGCGGAGACGGACGAGAGCCAGGGAGACGCCGTCGACGCCGTCAAGCTCTACGGGTCGGTCCTGCACCGGGATCCGACGCAGGAGCAGGCTCTGGCCGAGGTGGGATGGCTCGAGTACGAGGCCGGGGCCCAGGGCAAGCAGGGAACCCTGCTGTCGCTCGGGGAGGGAGAGGAGCAGGAGGCCGAACGCGTGGATCCCGGCGACTTCGCTCCTCACCTGTATCTCGGGTCCATGCTGCTGGCGCAGGGCGACCCCACCGGTGCCGTGGGCCAGTACCGGCAGTTCCTGGCCGATCACCCCCCGAGGGCCAAGGTGATCGCCGCCACCACCTTCATCATCAAGGCTTTTTCGCAGGCCCATGTGGCGGCGCCCGAGCTTCCGGCCGGCTCGGCGTCGAAGAGATGACCTACGAGGCCACCTGATCGAGCACCGTCGTGGGGACGACGGCCAGGCCGCCGACGGCACGCAGGGTCGGCCAGTCGTCGAAGGCGCCGAGGGCGTCATGGCCGGCGTCGGGCACCGGACGGCGCCCTGTCGAGGGGGGTGCCGGCATTCCGAGCAGCTGCCCCAGGGTCAGGCCTCTTTCCCAGGCGTCGAAGAGGGCACCGACAGCACCGAGGGAGAAGCCGTCGCCCTGGAGCCGCCGGATGGTTCGCAGTCGATCGAGGTGGTCCTGGCCGTAGAGCCCGGTGCGTCCCTGCAGCACCGGCCGTGCCAGGAGACCGAGGGTCTGAAAGGCCCGGATATTGCGTGTGGTCGTCCCGGCCAGGCGGGCCAGCTGGTCCACGGTCAGGCGGACATCCCCGCCCACGACCGGCTCTTTCGTGGTCAGTTGAGCCATATCTTATTGTAACATATGATGATGTAACATCGATAGGATAAGCCAACGCCGGACAACGAAGAACGGGACGCCCCCGAGGAGGACCCCATGCCCATGAACCTCGACGCCGTCGGATCGAAGTCGGAGCCCAGCAGGCGTTCGTGGACGTCCACGGACTGTCTGCTCTATGCCCTGGGGGTGGGCGCCGGGGCGCTCGATCCCANNATGGGTACGAGCTTGAATTCTCCACCGAGAATTCAGCGGAGGTGCCGCAGCAGGTGCTGCCGACGTTCGCCACCATCGTGGGTCTCGGAGGGGCGGGGAGATCGAGCCTCGGAACGTTCGACCCGGCCATGCTCGTCCACGGTGAGCAATCGATCGAGATGCACGGTGTCATTCCCCCCGACGGCGCTGTCACCACCACGAGCACGGTGGCGGGCATCTACGACAAGGGATCGGGCGCCCTGGTCGTGATCGAGTCGGACTCGGTCGACGCCGCCACCGGCGCGCCGTGCTTCTCGTCGAGATCGGCGCTCTTCATTCGCGGGGAGGGCGGCTTCGGAGGCGACCGCGGCCCGTCGTCGTCGGGGGCCGCTCCCGAGGGCGAGGCCGACGAGGTCGTCAGCTACCCGACACGGACGGACCAGGCTCTTCTGTACCGGTTGTCGGGCGACCGCAATCCACTGCACTCGGACCCGGTCTTCGCCAAGCGGGCCGGCTTCGACCGGCCCATCCTCCACGGCCTGTGCACCTACGGATTCACGGGCCGGGCTCTGTTGCACACGTTGTGCGGCTCCGATCCGAAGCGCTTCGGTTCCATGCACGCCCGGTTCTCGCGACCGACCTTCCCGGGCGACACATTGACCGTGTCCATGTGGGTCCGAGAGGGAGAGGCGGCGTTCCGCACCGAGAACCAGCGGGGAGAGACGGTCATCGACGGGGGACATTTCGTGTTTTCCTAGGGGGCGTGTTCCGCCACACGGCCCACGTCTACGACCTGCTCTACGAAGGCTCGGGGAAGGACTACGGCCAGGAATCGGCGGACATCCACGACCTGATCGAGCAGCGCACTCCGGGGGCACGGCGACTGCTCGACGTGGCCTGCGGGACCGGTGGTCACCTCCGTCACCTCCGACTCTGGTACGACGTCACCGGTACCGATATCGATCCGGGAATGCTGGCCGAAGCACGGACGCACCTCCCCGACGTCACCCTGGTCGAAGCCGACATGCGCACGCTGGCGCTCGAGCAGAGCTTCGACGCGGCGGTGTGTCTGTTCAGCTCGGTCGGTTACCTGCGGTCGCCCGCCGAGTTGACGGCGGCCGTCGGCGCCATGGCCCGCCACCTGAACGCCGGGGGCGTCCTCATCGTGGACGGTTGGGTACGGCCGGACGCCTGGATCAGCGGTGGGAAGACGGAGGTGACGATGGCCGCCTCGGGTGAGGTTCAGGTCGTCCGCATGAGCCGCTCCCGACGGGAGGGCGACACGACCTACCTGGAGATGCACCATCTGATCGACACGGCCGACGGTATCGAGCACGTCGTCGACGGGCACGAGCTCACGCTCTTCGCACCCGGTCACTACGAAGAGGCCTTCCGGGCCTCGGGGCTCGCCGTCGACACGGTCGAGAGTCCCATGCCGGGCCGTGACCGCTATGTGGGCGTCAAGGCGCCCCATTAGCGTGTCAGGCCCTCAGTTGGCGTAGCCCGGCCACGATGGAAGCGAACACGTCGGCGAAGGCGTCGACGTCGTCATCGGTGGTCGACCATCCCACCGACAGGCGCAACGAGCGTTCGGCGTCGACCCCCATCGCTTCGAGGACGGGGGATGGGGAGAGGGACTCCGAGGAGCACGACGAACCCGAGTGGGCGGCGATGCCGCGCTGGTCGAGACCGAGCAGGACCGGTTCGGCCTCGACGTCGTCGATCGTCACGCAGACGATATGGGGGACGCGCCTCTCAGGGTCGCCGACGCCGTGGACCCCGTCGACGACGGTCGCCGCCTCGAGCAGGCGGTCGGTCCGACGCCGGGCGGCGGCCGCTTCGGCCTCCAGCACCCCGGGCCGGCTGAGTTCTTCGGCGGCGGCGCCGAAGCCGATCATGGCGGGGACGTTCTCGAGGCCGGCTCGGCGCCCCCTTTCCTGCTCGCCGCCGACGAGGAGGGACTCGAGGCGCACACCACGGCGCACGATCAGGGCGCCCACCCCCGGGGGACCGCCGAATTTGTGTGCGCTCACCGACAGGAGGTCGGCGCCGAGCTCGTCGAAGGCGAGGGGGAGGTGGCCGGCCGATGCACAGGCGTCCACGTGGACGACGACACCGTGTCGGCGGCAGGCGTCGACGATGTCGGCCATCGGCTGCACGGTGGCCACCTCGTGGTTGGCCGCCTGACAGTGCAGAAGCGCGGGCGGTGAGCCGGCGGCCGAACAGCGCTCGATGGCCTCCACCACGACAGCGGGATCGATACGTCCGAGGCGATCGACCTCCAGGCGGACCACGGGGGCGAGACGCTCTGACGCGTCACGGACACAGGAATGCTCCACGTCGGCCAACAGCACCGGTTGGCCGGGCCGGGCCCGGGTGGCACCCCAGGTCGCGGCGTTGGCCGCTTCGGTGCCTCCGGACGTGAACACCACCTGCCGGGGCCGCGTGCCCATCAATGCGGCCACGCGATCCCGGGCGTTCTCCACCACGGCCCTGGCGATACGGCCCTCGGTGTGGACGCGCCCGGGATCGGCGGCCACGACCGGTAGTGCGTCCGTGGCGTGCTCCCCGGCGCCGATCCCGCCGGCCCAATCGGGTCCGCCGGCTGATTCGAGCCAGCGCACCATGGACGCCACGACCCCGGGCCGTGGCGGAGATGTCGACGCGTGGTCGAGGTAGTGGCGCGTCACCGGTGGTCGGCGACGGGAGAACGGTTCAGACGAGAGCGGCGCACGCGTCGTCGCCGCGGGCGCGCGAGGAGAGCACCACGGAGACCCGTGCGTCCACCTCCTGCCCGCACAGTCCGGCCAGGAGTCCCCGCACCATGCCCCGGTCCACGGCGCAGATCACCGGGTGCTGGGCGGCGGCATCGCCGAAGGGGCAGTTCTCGGCCACCACGGCAGTGGACTCACCCCGGTCCTCGGCGTGGGCGGCGAACCCGTGGGCGGTGAGGGCGTCGGCGATGGCGTGCATGGCGCCGCGCACCGAACGCTGGCCCTCTCCGGGCTCCATGCGCTCGGCCAACAGGCGTCCATGCTCCTCACCGACACGCTCGGCCATGCGCTCGGCCTCGACCGGTCCGAGGAGCTCGAGGGCTTCCACCAGGAGCGACACGAGGAGGTCGTCGAGGTGGGTCACGAGATTGAGGGTGGGGTCACCGGCGGTGCCGCCCGCCGCCCGGTAGCGCTTCGACGGCCGCCCTGCTCCGGCCAGGGGGGAACGCTCAAGACCGACCTCGACGTACCCGCCGGCCGACAACCGNNGAAGGGAGAAGGCGGTCGCCACTTCGGACGCCGTCGATCCGGGATGTGAGCGCACGTGGAGGTAGATCTCGCGCCTGGTGGGGTCTCCAAAGGCGGACGTCACGGCGGCCACGGCGGCGGAGAACCGCCGGTCGGCGGGCCCTGACTCCCCGTGGTCGGCGGCCGTTTGCACGGCACTAGTCTACCCGGTGGCGCTACAAATCCCCTGGCTGCGCCCGTGAATCTGACCTGGAAGGACAATTCGGTGGCCCCGAGCGAAGCAGAAGTACGGGCGGCGGTCGAGGCCGTCGAGGACCCCGACCTGCGGCGGGCCATCGGGGAGCTGGGGGTGGTCCGCTCCGTCGGGGTCAAGCGCCGGTCCATCACCGTCGTCCTGGCCATGCCGGTGGCGAAGTGGCCGGCCGCCGTGGTGGTGACCGGTGCCGTGACCAGCGTGGTGGAGGAGCTCGGGGGACCGGGCAGCGCCCGGGTGGACGTCGAGGTGATGACCGATGACGAACGCGCCGCACTGCACCGGCACCTGGCGGCGCCGTCGGGCGAGCCCGATCACGGTCACGGCGGCCCGAGGGCCGACCACTTCCATGGGCAGCAGCGCGCACCGGGCGCCGCACCGGGCCCTCTCGGCCACGAAGAGGGTCGACCTAATCGCTTCATGATCCCCGGGACGCGCACCCGCGTGATCGGGATCTCGTCGGGCAAGGGGGGCGTGGGGAAGTCGTCGGTGACCGTGAACCTGGCCGTGGGCCTGGCGGCGCGTGGCTATGAGGTCGGACTTCTCGATGCCGACGTCTACGGCTTCTCGGTCCCGAAGATGCTCGGCGTGACAGCCGGTCCCGTGGCCATCGACGAGCTGCTCGTGCCGCCGGTCGTCCACGGTGTCCGCTGTCTGTCCATGGGGTTCTTCGTCCCCGACGAGCAGCCCGTGATCTGGCGGGGGCCGATGTTGCACAAGGCCCTCGAGCAGTTCCTGGTGGACGCCTACTGGGGAGAGCCGGACTATCTCCTCATCGACATGCCCCCCGGAACGGGCGACGTAGCCCTGTCACTCGGGCAGTACCTCCCCCGCACCGAAGTTCTCGTGGTGACCACCCCGCAGCCGGCCGCCCAGCGGGTGGCCCAGCGATCGGCCTACGCGGCCAAGCAGCTGTCACTTCCCGTGCGGGGGGTCATCGAGAACATGTCGTGGTTCACCGGCGACGACGGAGCGCGCTACGACCTGTTCGGCGCCGGCGGAGGCGAGGCTCTGGCCGCCGCCCTCGAGGTGCCGCTTCTCGGACGCATCCCTTTCGTCCCCGCCGTGCGACGCGGCGCCGACGAGGGCGTGCCTGTGCGGATCTCGGACCCCAACGGCGAGGCGTCCCTGGCCTTCGAGGCCCTAGCCGATCGGGTGGAGGCGATCGGCCCTGCCCGGATCTACCGCCGGGAGCTCACGCTGCGCTGAGACAGCGCGCTGTCGACGGGGGCCGACGTCAGCCGTGTCCGAGGTCCTCGATACCTCGGGGCAGGCCCCTTCGGTCCCATCCGAGATCGGCGACGGCGCTGGCCATGGCGAAACGGTCGGTCATCCCGGCCACGTAGGCCACCGCCACCTGCACGGCTTCGGTGCTGCCCCCGGCGATCCCACCCACGTCGTGCACACCCGGAATGCGGTTCGGTTGATCGGCGAAGTGCTCGACGAGGCCGCGGAGCATAGCCACGACGGCCGTCCCCTGGGAGACCGACGCGGGACGGAAATAGATCTGCTCGTAGTTGCCCTGGCGGAAGGCGGCGAGGGCGTCGGCGAGCTCTTCGTCCATCCCCACCCGCCCCGTCGACAAGGTGGTGTTCGTCACACCCTGGATGAACGATCTCAATTGGTGGGACCGGGTCTCGCCGCAGTGGCGCCCGACGATGTCGGGCAGCATGGCCGGCGTCACGAGTCCGGCGGAGACGGCGTCCTCCCAGTCGTGGCACACATAGGCGATGCGGTCGGCCCAGCTCACGACTTCGCCTTCGGGTGTGGCGGGGGCCGGACGCGACCACGAGTGGTTCCGGATCCCGTCGAGCGTCTCGACACAGAGATTGAGCCCCACGAGCGACACGTCGGCACCCCACACGGCGTGGTCAAATCCATCGGCCAGGAAGATGCCGAGGGCGTCCTCGCTGGCGTGTCCGCCGGGACCGTGACCGCAGTCGTGACCGAGGGCGATGGCCTCGGTGAGCGCCACGTTCAGGCGGCAGGCGCGGGCGATGCCGGTGGCGACCTGCGCCACTTCGAGAGCGTGTGTGAGCCGGGTCCGTTGATGATCGGCGGGGAAGATGAACACCTGGGTCTTGCCCGCCAGCCGCCGGAAGGCGGAGGAGTGCAAGATCCTGTCCCGGTCGCGCTCGAAGCACGTCCGGTAGGGATCGGGCTCCTCGGCCACCACCCGCCGGCCGGCTCCGAGGGCCCGCGTGGCCCCGTCGGCCAGGTCGTCCTGGGCGCGCTCGCGATCCTGGCGGCCGATGGGCCCCACGGGCGGGGTGGCGCTGATGACGGCGGATGAGTCGGCATGGGCGGTGCGCATGCCGGGCGACCGATGCCCGGCCATGGTGGCGGCCCACCGGCGGGTGCGATCGCTCTCGACGACACCGGGGGGACCTCGCTCGATGGTCGTGGCCTGCCTCCTCGGTCGTCGCCCGGCGCTCACCGGGCGCGATCGCCGGTCGGTCGCCTTGCCGGGGCCCGATGTCCGGCTCCCAGTGTGCCTCACGGCTGTATCGTCAGGGGTTGGCCCGTCCCCGGGCCGGCTGTGAATGGAGGAACGAAGCAGGTGGACGTCCGCATCGGGATCGTGCAGAGCGCCAAAGAGGTCGAGGTCGAGTTGGCCGACGACGTCGACCGGGACTCGATCATCGCCGAGATCGAGGGTTCTCTCGGTCGGGCGGAGGGTGTCCTGTGGTTCACCGACCGCCGGGGTCGGCGCGTGGCCGTGCCCGTGGCCAGGGTCGCCTACGTCGAGGTGGGGGCTCCCGTGTCGGATCGCCGGGTCGGTTTCGGCGCCCCCTGAACGGTGGCGGCGCCAGGTCGCCGCGACCGTCCCCGGGCTCGGTGACATGACGGCTGCGACAGGCTGGTAAGGGATTTGTCGAGCGATTCAGAGAGGACGTGCACGATGGTCGGCCTCCTCGACCGGCGCCTCGTCTTCGTGACGGGCAAGGGTGGCGTCGGAAAGACGACGGTGGCCGCCGCGCTGGCGCTGTTCGCGTCCGAGCACGGCCGCCGTACATTGTTGTGCGAAGTCGACGCCAAAGGTGATGTGGCGTCGTTTCTGGAATCGGGGCCCACCTCATTCACCGCCGAAGAGGTGCTCCCCAACCTGTGGGCCATGTCGATGGACACCGAGGCCTCTCTGCGTGAGTACCTTCGGCTTAACCTGCGCATCCCTGTCGTCGGTCGTATCGGGCCCTTGGCCAAAGCCTTCGATTTCGTGGCCACGGCGGCGCCGGGCGTACGGGAGATCCTCACCGTCGGCAAGCTCTGCTACGAGGTTCGCGAGCAGCACTACGACCTGGTCGTCGTGGATGCTCCGGCGACGGGCCACATCATCGGGCAATTGGCCGCACCCCAGGCCATCAACGAGTTGGTCAAGGTCGGACTCATCCGGTCCCAGACGGATTGGATGCTCGAGATCCTCTCCGATCCGCAGCAGACGGCGGTAGCCATCGTGACCACTCCCGAGGAGATGCCGGTGACAGAGACGATCGAGTTCGTCGGCCGCCTGAAGACCGAGACCACTGTGGGCCTGGCGGGGATTGTGGTGAACCGGGTATTGCCGGAGCTCTTCGGGACAAGGGAGGAGCAGGCTTTCGAGGCGGTTTGCGCCCCGGCCTCGCGTGAGCTGCTGGCCAGGGCCAT
>PKWD01000295.1 GCA_003131945.1 Acidimicrobiaceae bacterium | reverse complement strand
GCGCCTGATGGACGAAGTCGCCGACCTCGTCGACCTGAAACGACGTCTGCATGTTGAAGATGGCCTGGCCGTGTTGGATGGCCACCACCCGGCGGGTGGTGAAGGAGCGGCCGTCGCGGATGCGGTCCACCTCGTAGAGGATGGGGATGTNNACCTGGCCGCCGAAGACGCGCTGGCGGTGCTCGTCGGGGCTCACACCCCGGAAGATGTTGACCTCGATGGGTTCGATGTCGAGGAGCTTGACGAGGAAGTCCAAAGCATCGCTCACCTCCCCATCCTGACAGTGCTCCGGTGAGGGGGGCGACATCGGCGGTGCCCACCAAAGGGCCCGCCCCGGTCCGGTGGCCCGCCGCTACGGTTCGGGTCATGACGAGGATCGCCTTTCCCGACGGGTTTCTGTGGGGAGCGGCTTCGGCCGCCCATCAGGTCGAGGGCGGCAACGTCAACAACGACTGGTGGGAGTTCGAGCACGCACCGGGGACGCCGTGCCGGGAACCGAGCGGTGATGGTGCGATTCGTGGAACCGGTGGCCGGGCGACCTCGAGCTCCTGGCCTCGCTCGGGTTCGGTGCCTACCGGTTCTCGCTCGAATGGAGTCGCATCGAACCGGCAGAGGGCGAGTGGTCGATGGCCGCCCTCGACCACTACCGGCGTCAGTGCGCCGCCGCCGGTGAGCTGGGTCTCGTACCCATGGTCACCTTTCACCACTTCACGATCCCGAGGTGGTTGAGCGAACGCGGCGGATGGGAGGCAGCCGACGCCCCCGTGCGCTTCGCCCGCTTCTGCGAGCGGGTCGTGGCCCACCTGGGCGACCTGATCGGCTGGGGGTGCACGATCAACGAGCCCAACATCGTGGCCTACATGGGCTACCTGGTCGGGGTCTTCCCGCCGGGCGCTCACGACGTCGATCGGCGACGGGCGGTGAACGCGGCGTTGTGCCGGGGACACCGCCTGGCCGCCGAGGTGCTGCGCGCCGGTCGGGGCGACTTCCCGGTGGGGCTCACGTTGTCGATGACCGACTACCAGGCTGTCGATGGCGGTGAGCAGCAGCGCGATCGCATTCGCCGGTCGATGGAGGACGTGTTCCTCGAGGCCACGACGGACGACGACTTCGTCGGCGTCCAGTGCTACACCCGGATGCGGGTGGGCCCGTCCGGTGCCATGGCGGCCGAGGAGGGCGTGGCCCTCACCCAGATGGGCTACGAGTTCTGGCCCGGGGCCCTCGAGGCGGTCATCCGACGCGCATGGGACGTCACCGGCGGCACCCCTCTGGTGGTGACCGAGAACGGGATCGGTACGGACAGAGACACGGAGCGGATCGCCTTCGTCACCGCGGCCCTGGCCGGCGTGCGCCGTTGCCTTGACGACGGCATCGATGTACGCGGGTACGTCTACTGGAGCCTGCTCGATAATTTCGAGTGGGTCCTGGGCTACGGGCCCACGTTCGGGCTGGTGGCGGTGGAGCGCGGGAGCCTCGAACGACGACCGAAGCCGAGTGCCGTATGGCTCGGTGCGGTGGCCCGGGAAAATGCCCTCGAAATCAGCGTGTGAGGGCCGACACATCGGCGATCCCGATGACGGGTGCCGATCTGCCGGAATCAATTCCGTAGTGAACCCGGAGTAGATTGGCCAGGATGTTCGGACTGGCCGCACGCCTCGTGAGCCTCTGGCGCCTCCGCAAGACGCCCGAAGGCAAGAAGATGTACCGCTACACCATGGTGTCGGTTATCTCCACCGGGGTGTCCTTCGCCACCCTGGCCATCGTCTACGGGGTGTTCAAGGTGTGGACCGAGGTGCCGAGCACCCTGTTCGCCAATGCCGTGGCTACGGTGCCCTCCTACTATCTGAACCGCAATTGGGCCTGGGGGAAGAGCGGGCGCTCACACATACGGCGCGAGGTCCTTCCCTTCTGGGCTCTGTCGGGCGTCGGCATGTTGTTGTCGATCGCCACCTCGTCAGAGGCACGCAGCTTCGGTATCCGCCACTTCGACCACAATCACCTGGCCCGGACGGCGATCGTCGAAGGACTGAACCTCTTCGCCTTCGGCATCTTGTGGGTGGTGAAGTTCGTGGTGTTCCAGCGACTCTTCCGGGCGGCACCGGCGAGCGGCACGCCGATGACGACAGAAGGCTCCGAGCACGCGGACGAGGCACTCGTGGAGGCCGGTCCGTCCTCCTGACCGGTGCCCGGTCAGTCTCTGAAGTTCGTGAACTGCAGAGGAATGCCGAAGTCCTCTTCCTTGAGCGACTGGATGACGGCCTGAAGGTCGTCTCGCTTCTTACCCGACACCCGCAACTGATCACCCTGGGTCTGCGAGGACACGCCCTTGGCCGCGTGGTCCTTGATGAATTTGTTGATCTTCTTGGCGTGGTCGGACGAAACCCCGGCATGGATGGCGATCTTCTGGCGGACCGTGCTCTTTGCCGCCTCCTCGATCTTGCCCGCCTCCAACGCCTTCAACGACACCTGACGGCGGACCAGCTTCTCTTCGAGGACCTGATAGAGGGCGCGCAACCGGTCTTCGGTCGAGGAACGCAGTGTGAGCCCGTCGTCGCCCAGATCGATCTCGGATTCGGTCCCTTTGAAGTCGAACCGGGTGCCGGCTTCGCGGTTGGCCTGATCGACCGCGTTGCGGACCTCTTGCATGTCAACCTCGGACACGACGTCGAACGTCGGCATGCGCGCCACCTTAGTCAGCGCGGTTCATGCGTCGCCCACACCGCTCGAGCCGGCTCCGGCACGGGCGCGACCGCGGTATCGTCTCGCCCCGCGGGTCGGTGCCCGAGTGGCCAAAGGGATCTGGCTGTAAACCAGAC
>PKWD01000036.1 GCA_003131945.1 Acidimicrobiaceae bacterium | reverse complement strand
CATCAAGACCGCCGGCGGGGCGGCGGCCACCAACGGCATCTGGATCGGCCAGGAGCAGGCCCTCTACCTCGGCCAGGACACCAAGACCGTGCCCGCGGTGTCCCAGTTCCTGACCTGGGTGAAAAAGGCGAACCCGAGCTGGACCCCCGACCTCTACACCCTGTTCGGGTGGACGTCGGCCGCGTTGTTCGTCCAGGCCCTCCAGGCTGCCGGACCCCATCCGACGAGGGGCGCGGTNNGCCAACGGGATCATCGCCACGGACGACCCGGCCAAGAAGCTGCCACCCACCTGTTACCTGATGGCCCGGATCGTGAACGGCAACTTCGTGCGCCAGAGCGACCCGTCGGGGGCCTTCCGCTGTGACGGGTCCTTCTTTTACGCCAACGCGTCGGCCGGCTGACCTAGGTTCTGAAGAGACCGGGTAGTGAGGTCTCTCNNTCTTCAACTTCGCCCAGGGCGCGGTGGGCATGGTCGCCGCCTTCGCCTTCTGGCAGCTCTGGCAGGGCTGGGGCTGGAACCCGGTCCTCGCCCTGGCGCTGGTCTTGTTGGTGCTGATGCCGCTGCTGGCCGTGCTGGTCGAGTGGGGCCTGATGCGCCGCCTCCACGGGGCCTCGACCGAACGGTCACTCATGGTCACCCTCGGGCTGCTGCTGATCCTGGTCGGGGTGGCCACCGCCCTGTGGAACCCCCAGACCCAGCGGATCGTCTACCCCTTCTTCGAAGGGGATTTCGTCGGGATCCTCGGCGTCAATGTCAGCTACCAGCAGCTGCTCACCGTCGGGGCCGCCGTCGTCATCGCCGTAGCCGTGCCCTACTTCCTGCGGGTCTTCCGCATCGGGGTGGCCATGCGGGCGGTCGTCGATGACCCCGACCTGGTCGCCCTGGCCGGGGCCAAGCCCTACCGGGTGGCCCAGATGGGCTGGATGCTCGGGTTCTTCCTGGCCGGTCTGGCCGGGTGCCTGCTGGCCCCGACGGTGGCGTCGACCGGGCTCAACATCGACACGCTCACGATCCTCGTGGTCAACGGCTACGCGGCGGCCGTCGTCGGCCGCCTGCGCAGCCTGCCCTGGACCTTCGCCGGGGCCATGGCCCTCGGGCTCGCCGGCGCCTACTCGCTCGCCTACCTCTCCGAGCACGTCCCCCAGTCCCTCGCCGCCCAGATCCCCGAGATCGTCCCGGTCGTCTTCTTGTTCATCGCCCTCCTCGTGGTCCCCGCGGTCCGCCTGCGGGCCATCGGGCGTCTGCCCACCCACGCTGCGCCCAGGGTGGCCGGGTTCCGCCAGTCCCTCCTGGGAGGGGCCGTCCTCGTCATCGCGGTGGCCCTTTTGTCCCTGGTCCTCGGGGGCTCGCTCATGGCGGCGATCACCTCGGGTCTGGCCCTCGGCATCGTGGCCCTCTCCTTGGTGCTGCTCACCGGCTACGGCGGGCAGGTCTCGCTCTGCCAGATGACCTTCTTGGGCGTCGGTGCGTTCACCATGGGCAAGGTGGCCAATGGGGGCGGGAGCTGGTGGGGCCTGTTGGCCGCGGTCGGCGTCACCGGTGCGTTGGGCGCCTTCGTCGCCCTGCCGGCCCTGCGCTTGCGGGGGTTGTACCTGGCCCTCGCCACCCTGGCCTTCGGTGAGGCCGCCTTCTACGTGCTGTTCCAGAACCCGAGCTACCTCGGGACGGGCAATTCGATCGCCGTCGGGCGGCTCGACATTCCCGGGCTCCGCACGGTCGGCGACAAGGGCGAGCTCATCGAGATCGCCGTCTTCTTCGCCCTGTGCGCCATCATCGTCCTCGCCGTGCGGCGCCACACCTTCGGCCGCCGTCTCGTCGCCATGAACGACTCGCCGGCCGCCTTCGCCACGTTGGGGATGAGCGCGACGCGCACCAAGGTCGTCGTCTTCGCGTTGGCCGCGGCCATGGCCGGACTGGGGGGCGTCCTCTACGGCGGGGCCCAGGGGGGCCTCAACGGGAGTGACGTGCAGCTCGAGTTCCTCTCGAGCCTCACCCTGTTGCTCTTCGTCGCAATCTGGGGCCTCCGCACGACCACCGGCGCGCTCTTGGGGGGTCTGTCGGCCACCTTGTTGCCGTTCGCCCAGACCCAGCTGCCGTCCGGCCTCAGCGGGCTGACCGGGCTGGTGGCCGGGGTCGGCATCATCCTCCTCGGCCGGAGCCCCGAGGGCGTGCTCGGCTTCCCCGGGCTCTCCGGGCGGATCCGCCTGCCCTTCGCCGACGACCCGCCCCCGTCGGTGCGCCCGCCCGCGGCGGCGGGGTCCGGCAGCGACGTCGCCAGCTCGGTCGAAGAAGGTCGGATCGGTGTCGCCTGAGCCCGCCGCGGCACAACGCGTGCGCGAACCCGTCCTCGAGGTGCGCGGGATCACGGTCCGCTTCGGAGGAGTGGCCGCGTTGACCGATGTGTCGCTCGCAGTCTCCCCGGGCCAGGTCACCGGGCTCATCGGGCCCAACGGGGCCGGCAAGACCACCCTGTTCAACGTGATCACCGGCCTCCAGCCCCCCACCCGGGGCCGGGTGCACTTCGCCGGCACCGACATCACCCGTACTTCCCCCCACGTCCGGGCCCGCCGGGGTATGGCCCGCACCTTCCAGCGACTGGAATTGTTCGACACCATGACGGTGCGCGAGAACGTCCAGATGGCGGCCGAGACCCAACGTCGCCGACTGCCCTCGGGGACGAACCCGCACCTCACCGCCGAACGTCTCCTGACCCAGGTGGGGCTCTCGGAGCTGGCCGACGAGCCCACCGACTCCCTGCCGACGGGACTGGCCCGCCTGGTGGAACTGGCGCGGGCCATGGCCACGACGCCCAGCGTCCTGCTGCTCGACGAGCCCAGCGCCGGACTCAACCAGGACGAGACCACGGCGCTCGGCACGATCCTGCTCGGTCTCGCCTCCGAAGGTATGGCCGTGCTCCTGGTGGAGCACGACATGAGCCTCGTCATGAGCATCTGCGACGAGGTGACCGTGCTCCACTACGGCGAGATCATCACCACCGGCGATCCCGCCTCCGTGCGGGCCGATCCCGCCGTCCAGGCCGCCTATCTCGGTACCGAGGACGTCCAGCCCACCGAGACGCCCGAACATGCCGCCGCTCGTCGGTCCGACGCAGCGGCCGATGCGCCCCCGGGAACGGCGACGCCTTCCACCATGTCCTCGCCGATGCTGGAGCTGACCGATGTGCGCGCCGCCTACGGCCGCATCGAGGTCGTCCACGGCGTGTCGCTCCATCTTCCCGGAGGATCGTGCCTCGCTCTGCTCGGTCCCAACGGAGCCGGAAAGTCGACGCTTCTGAAAGTCATGAGCGGCCGGTTGGCGCCGACAGGAGGGAGCGTCCGGCTGAACGGCGAGGAGATCGGGAAGTCCTCCTCGGAACAGCTGGCCCGACGGGGCGTCTGCACCATTCCCGAAGGACGTTCGGTGTTCCCCAACCTCACGGTGGCCGAGAACCTGCTCATGTACACATTCCGCGGCCGGGGCGTGAAGGTGGCTGATCTGGAGGAGAAGAGCTACGCCCGGTTCCCAGTTCTCGGCCAGCGCCGTCGCCAGCTGGCCGGCCGGCTCTCGGGCGGCGAGCAGCAGATGCTGGCCATCGCCCGGGCTCTCTACACCGACCCCCGGCTGCTCCTCCTCGACGAGATATCGATGGGTCTGGCCCCACTGGTGGTGGCCGAGCTCTACGAACTCGTCGGCCAGCTCGTGGCCTCCGAAGACATCACCGTCGTCCTCGTCGAGCAGTTCGCCCAGACGGCGCTGACCGTGGCCGATCAGGTGGCCGTGATGGTGACCGGCCGGATCGTGCGGTCCGGCACCCCGGCCGAGGTCGGGGACGATCTCATGAGCGCCTACATGGGTAGCGCCGAGGGATAGGGGTTCCACACCCGCTATGGCGATGCCGACCGATGTGGGGGCCGTCGATCTCATGATCGGCTTCCCCAGTGCCACCGCCAAACAGCGGTTCGATTTCCTGAAGCCGCAGCTGCGCGACGACGAGAGCACCACCATGGCGACGCCCATCGCCTACATGTTCAAGGACAACCCGGGCCTGATCGCCGACGACCTCGATCCCGTGGCCATCACCCTGGGCGAGATGGACCGCCACGGGGTCGCCGTCGGCCTCGTCGGACTGGCCGGAGAGGTGACGGACCGGGCCCTCGGTCAGTATCCCGATCGCTTCAAGGCCAGCCTGGAGATCGACCCCAACAAGATCTCCGGTGCGGTCCGCCGCATCCGACAAGCGCACGCCGACTACGACATCAAGGCCGTCACGACGTTCCCCGCCGGCTGCAATCCGCAGGTCCCCGTGAGCGACCGGCGCTACTACCCGATCTACCAGACCTGCATCGACCTCGACCTCCCCATCCTGGTGAACGCCGGCATCGCCGGTCCGCGCGTGCCCTCGGCCTGCCAGGACGTGATGCATTTCGACCAGGTCTGCTACGACTTCCCCGAGCTTCGGATCGTGATGCGCCACGGAGCCGAGCCGTGGGAGGACCTGGCCGTGAAGCTGATGCTCAAGTGGCCGGGGCTCTATTACATGACGAGTGCCTTCGCCCCCAAGTACTACCCGAAGGCCATCATCGACTACGCCAACACCCGCGGCGCCGACAAGATCATGTACGCCGGCTACTTCCCCATGGCCCTGACCCTCGAGCGCATCTTCACCGAGCTGGCCGGCGTTCCGTTGCGCGACCACGTCTGGCCCAAGTTCCTCCGGGACAACGCCATGGAGGTTCTGAAGCTCTAACGCCCGGCCCGCTCGGCCTCTTGGTCACCGAGCTCGACGATCACGTCGGGTGCCCCCGCCCGCGTCTCCAGCTCGACGATGCCTCCGGCGTCGCGCAGATCACCCTCGGCCTGAGCGAGCAGCGCCAGGCGCGCCGGGTCGTCGATCACGGTGAGTTTCGCCACCGGCGCCCGCATCGACCGCTTGGCCGTCGTCTTGGCCCGCCGCACCACGGCGAGAACCTGAGACACGACGGACAGCACTGAGTCTGTCGACGGGTCGTCGCCGGCCGCCGGGACCGATGTGGTGCGTGCGGCGTCGGGGAATTCCTCGGCCGAGGGCCATGGCGAACGGTGAAGAGATCCCTCGTGCCACCACGACCACACCTCCTCAGTGACGAAAGGAAGGAAAGGTGCGAGCAACCGCAGGAGCAATGACAGAGCCAGACCCAACGACGCGCGGGCCGAGGCCGGACCCGCCTCCGACGCGTCCTCATAGGCCCGGGTCTTCACCAGCTCCAGGTAGTCGTCGCAGAAGGACCAGAAGAAGGCCTCGGTCCGCTCCAGAGCCCGGGCGTAGTCGTAACCTTCGAAGGCATCGGTGGCCTCGTCGACCACCCGGGCCAGATCGCTGAGCATGGCCAGGTCTATGGGGGCCGTGATCGCGTCCGGACCGGGCAACTCGCCGCCGGCGATGCGCGACAAGGCGAAGCGCGAGGCGTTCAGGATCTTGATGGCGAGCCGCCGGCCCACCTTCATCTGGCCTTCGTCGACGGCCGTGTCCACACCCGGGCGGCCACTGGCGGCCCAGTAGCGCACGCCGTCGGACCCGTGGGTCTCGAGCAACGGTAACGGGGTCACCACGTTGCCCTTGGACTTCGACATCTTCTTCCGGTTGGGGTCGAGCACCCAGCCCGAGATGGCCGTGGCCTTCCAGGGCAGGCTGCCGTGCTCGAGCTCGGACCGCACAACGGTGGAGAACAACCACGTCCGGATGATGTCGTGGGCCTGGGGGCGCAGGTCCATCGGGAAGACCCGGGCGAACAGGTCCGGGTCGTCCTCCCAGCGCCCGGCGATGTGGGGGGTGAGCGAGGAGGTGGCCCAGGTGTCCATCACATCGGGGTCGCCGACGAAGCCTTGAGGCTGGCCCCGTTGCTCCTCGGTGTAGCCCTCGGGGACGTCGGTCGACGGGTCGAGGGGCAGCCGGGACTCGTCGGGCACGAGGGGGTTGGCGTGTTCGATGGCTCCGTCGGCCCCGACGGCGTACCACAGCGGGAACGCCACGCCGAAGAACCGCTGGCGGCTGATGTTCCAGTCGGTGTTGAGCCCTTCGACCCAGGCCCGGTAGCGATGCGCCATATAGGGCGGGTGCCAGTGCAGCTCGCCGCCCCGGGCGAGCAGCGTCTCGCGCATGGCGAGGGTGGCCACGAACCACTGGCGCGAAGAGACGATCTCCAAGGGCCGGTCCCCGCGCTCGTAGAACTTGACCGGGTGGGTGATCGCCCGCGGCTCGCCCACCAACGCGCCGGACCCGCTCAACAGCTCGACGATCCGGGTGCGGGCCTGGGTGACCGACTTGCCGACCAGCTCTTGGTAGCTGGCGGCGGCGGCCGCCGGGTCCGCACACTCCCAACCCGGCGTGCCCCACTTGACCGGCTCGAGCCGGCCGTCCCGTCCGACCAGGGTGCGGGTCGCAAGGCTGAGCTCGCGCCACCAGACAACGTCGGTCGTGTCCCCGAAGGTGCAGACCATGGCGATGCCCGACCCCTTGTCCGGCTCGGCCAGCTGGTGGGCCACCCGNNATGCCCGAGCCCTTTTCGGGGTCGGCCAGTGCGTGGGCGAGCACCGGGACCGCCACCCCGAACAACGGGGTGCGCACCTCGCTGCCGAACAACGGTTGGTAGCGGGGGTCGTCGGGGTGGGCGACGAGGGCCACGCAGGCCGCCAGCAGCTCGGGCCGGGTGGTCTCGATCTCGACGGCCCCGGCCCCGGCCGAGCGGGGAAAGGCGATCCGGTGGTAGGCGCCGGGGCGCTCGCGGTCTTCGAGCTCGGCCTGGGAGACCGCCGTCTGGTAGTCGACGTCCCACAGGGTCGGGGCCACCTGCTGGTAGGCCTGCCCCCGGGCGAGCAAGCGCAAAAAACTGCGTTGGGAGGCCCGCCTCGAGTGCTCATCGATGGTGGCGTAGGCGAGGGCCCAGTCGACCGAG
>PKWD01000318.1 GCA_003131945.1 Acidimicrobiaceae bacterium | reverse complement strand
GCCATCCCGGCCCCGATGACGGCGAAGCGGAGATCGCCCGTCGACGCGCTAGGCATCGGCTCTCCCCCGCGGTCCGCCGCTCCAGGGACGTACAGCCGAACCCTTGACGCTGGTGCGGAACATCTCGCGACGTTCGCCGGGGTAGTCGTTGAGCGCGTTGTGCATGGTGCAGCGGTTGTCCCAGATGGCCAGGGTGTGCCGGGCCCAGCGGAGCCGACAGGTGAAGTTCTCGTTGGTGGCGTGACGGTAGATGTGGCCCAGCAGCTCCTGGGACTCGACCGGATTCCAGTCTTCGAACCGGGTCGTGTACACCGGATTGAGATACAGGGCGCCCCGGTGGGTCACCGGATGCTCGAGGACGGCCGGGTGGCCGTGCTCGGCATACGCGTCGGGCGAGGGGGCGATGGCCATCGAGGTGAGGTCCTTGACCTTGTCCAGAAAGCCTCCGGTCCCGTAAGCCATACCGGCCGAGTGCACGGCCCGGAGCCCGACGNNAAGACGAGGGTCTCCTTCAGTCCCCGCGACAGCGTCTCGAAAGCCATGTACTGGTTGGACCAGACCGTGTCCCCGCCGAAGGACGGGACCTCGGAGGCGTGCAGGAGCGTGTAAGCCGGAGGCTCAGGGAGATAACTCAGATCGCTGTGCCAGGCGTTGGCGAAGTTGAGCTGATCATCGGGCTCCTTGATGACCCGGATGACAAAGGGACGGTCTTCCAACGGCGACACGAACGGGGTGGCGTCGCGGCCGCCGAGGAGGTCGGTGATCCGTTCGAGGTCGTCGAGCTCGAGATGCTGGTCGGGCAGGAACACGACGAGGTGATCGGCCAGCGCCGTGCGGACTCCGTCCAGCTGCCCGCTCTCGCTCACCTCGGTGAAATCGAGTCCGGTCACCGTCGCCCCCAGCGCGCCGGCCACGGGATCCACCTGTAGGGCCGTCACCTTCCCCAAGGTAGTGGACCGACCCGATGGGTCGCTCGGGAGGGACCACTCAATCGGAGGTGGCCAGCCGCCGCTCACGGGGGCAACCGGGTAGCAGACCGGCGTCTGCTGATGGGCCGGGTCCAGCGCGTTCAAGACGTCGGTGTCGGCGATGTGGTCGTAGGGCATCGACAGGTGCTCACCGAAGTCCAGGGCACACTGGTTCTGCAGGGTGATGTTCGTCACATGGGGCCACGGTCACCGTGTGTTGTCGGAAAGCTCCGAGGTAGGGAATCGAACCCCAATTTCCTGGGTAACAACCAGACGTCCTGCCTTGGACGACCTCGGAACGAGAGACGGCGGGCGCCGCCTGGGTGACCCGAGCGGGACTCGAACCCGCGTTTCCTGTTGGGCGACGGGCGCGTTGACCGCTCCACCATCGGGTCGATGCGGTGGCGAGGGCGCCGACCACGCCGTCTCGTCGGTCCGATTCGAACGGACGCCTTCTGCCTTCGAAGGGCGGTGCTCTCTCCGGCTGAGCTACGACGAGGTGGTACCCGGGGCCAGACTCGACCTGACGATTGAGGTTTCGTAAACCTCCGTGTTCTCCGCTACACCACCCGGGCCAGAGGCAGCGACCCACCGAGCCGTCNNTACGAACCCGTGACCTCCAGATCGACGGTCTGGCGCTCCTCCGTTGAGCTAACGCGCCCTTCAGAACTGTTCCGTACTCCTGTGCTGCTGCCGTACTGCTGCTGCTGTCGGGCTGGCCGGATTCGAACCAACGGCTTCGGCGCCCCGAACGCCGCGCGCTGCCACACTGCGCCACGTCGGCGCTTGGGCGCCGGAAGCTCGGCAGGGAGGAGACGATCCCCCGTCTCGTGGTTCAAGGCCACGCGTGCTGCCGTTGCACCACTGCCGAATGATCCGATGTGCGCCCCCGGAGAGTCGAACTCCGATCCACGGGGTAAGGGCCCGTCCGGTACCAGTTACCGCAAAGGCGCGGGGGCGGCGGGAGCCCGGCTCCCCGATGGGGACGGGGTCACTTCGGGAGGTGACGACACGACGGCCGGTGTGGACCCGGTCGGGGCGACCGGCTCCAGTAGATAGAGGGGATATCTCCGGCGCGTCACCGGGCTCCCGCCAGGGTGCGGGCGGAGAGGATCGAACTCTCACGGACGTCTCCGTCCGCCGGCTTCTGAGGCCGGTGCGTCTTCCTAATTCCGCCACGCCCGCGTGAGAGCCGGCACCGATCGGCCTTGTGGCAAGTCCACAGATCTGTCGGGTGCTCGGGCTCGATGGACCCAGACGGTCTCGAACCGTCACAGCGCTCTTTGCCGGGGAGCTGCACTGCCACTCGTGATCTGGGCCCATTTGTCCGCGAGGCAGGAGTCGAACCTGCGTTGCCCGAAGGCGCCCGGTTTACAGCCGGGTGCCGTCCTTCGACGGCGGCCCGCGGAGGGATCGGCCGGATCCCACTACGCGGTCATGACGGGTCCGATCCCTTTGTTGGCGATCTCTTCAGTTTTCAAGGAGCTATTTGGGCGCGCACTACCAAGCCCATATAGGCATTTGGGCGTGTCACGCTGGCAGGGGTGCAGGGAATCGAACCCCGTCCTGGGCGGTGTTGGAGACCGCTCGGCTACCGGCGCCTCACCCCTCTGGTGTGTTCTCAGCTGTGTCTCGGGCCCGAAAAACAAAGGAGCCGCCTCCTTTCGGAAGCGGCTCCTTGACGGTCCCAGACCTTCAAAAGTCCAGGTCACTCGGTCAAGGGCGCCTCCGTGGCGAGGTTGGCCAGTTCCTTGGCTTGAATGGCGTACCCGTGTCGTGACACGGACATCCAGCAGCGCCACGTCGCCGGGGTTTGTCCCCCGTCGAAACGCCGGATATTCCGGCAGTTAGTCGCGTCTATGAAGCACATGGTCAATAACATACACCTAATTGAATCCGTATTGGAAGAGTCTTGATCGCCTTTTCTCCAAATAGATCCGCCATGCTGTTCCAACCGGACTTGTCGACGGTGGAGCCTCCGGCGAACCGATCGAAGCGTCATTGGCGACACCTGGACGTGGCCTAGGGTCAATACCGTTCAGTTAAGCTAC
>PKWD01000150.1 GCA_003131945.1 Acidimicrobiaceae bacterium | reverse complement strand
GTGACACCGGTGTGACACGGAAACACGCGTTCCGTGACGCTAGTTGGGTTTTTTCGTAGTTGCCATTGATTGCTCGGTGGCGATGCGCGCCACCAGTTCCACGATCTCCTGTTCGCTGCGGAGATCGAGGTTGGCGAGCGGCTCATCGAGCAGGAGTAGCCGCGGACGGCTGATGAGAGCGTGAGCGATCAGGACCCTCTGCTGTTCGCCCCCCGAGAGGTTTCCGACCCGGGCGTCNNGCCGGGGCTGATCGAGACCGCGTCGACGGCGTCGAGCATCTCGTCGATCAGTTGCTTCTGGGCAGGCGACCGGCGGGGCAGCCCGAAGCGGTGCCCGTCGAGCCCCAAGCCCACGAGGTCTCGGGCCCGCAACGGCATGTCGGGGTCCAGAAGGATCTTCTGGGGTACGTAGCCGATGAGCGGATTGCGCCGGTTCAGGGACCGGCCGCCCACCAGGACGTGACCGGAAGTGGGTGACTCGAGCCCCAGAATCACTCGGAGCAATGTGGTTTTCCCGGCGCCGTTCGAGCCGATCANNGTCGTCTTGCCGGCGCCGTTCGAGCCGATCAGCCCGGTGAACTCGCCCGCCTCGATGCGGAAGCCGACGTCATGGAGGATCTGGCGACCCGACAACCAGACACTGATCCCATCGACTGTCAGGATCGGCGAGCCCGACACGGTTTCGAGCTCCATTGCTACAGCTTCACCGTCGAGAGCTTGGCGGCCACGGCTCTCTGCAGAGCCTGGACCTCGGCAAGCATCCACGACTGATAGTTGTAACCCGGGACAGGCATCGTCTCGTACACGCCGATGATCGGGATACCGGCGCTCTTGGCGGCGGTGATGAAGCTTTGGGTGAGCGAGTCGGTCACCTGCTCGTTGTAGACGAACACCTTCACCTTGTGCTCGGCAAACAGGCCCGTTTGGAAGGTCACGTCCTGCGGTGACGGGTCGACTCCGTTCATGATGTCCGCCTGAAACCGGAATGGGGTCAGGTTGTGAGTGCCCGCCGCCTCCAGCATGTAGTCGGCCACCGGCTCGGTCGACGCCACGTCGGTGTTCGGGTAGGTGGCCTTGAAACGGGCGATGGCCGCCAGCCATGGATCGAGCGACGTGATGAACTTCGCCGCATTGGCTTTGAAGTATGGCGCATCGGCCGGTCGTAGGGTCCCGAAGTCGGTTGCCAGGGCGTGTGCCACCTTGGGCATTGTCTTCGGGCCGTACCAAAGATGAGGGTTCGGTGTGCTGTCGGGCAGTCCGAGAAGGTGTTGGACGTTGATCACTTGCCGCTTAGAGTTGGCCGACGCCGATTCGATCTTCGTCATGAAGGCGTCATACCCGACCCCGTTTTGGATGACGAGCTGGGCGGAGCTGATGGCCTGGGCAATGCCGGGGCTCACCTCGTAGGTGTGCGGGTCAGTATTCGGGTTGCTCTCGACCGACGTGACGCTCACATAATTCCCTCCGATCTGCGCGGCAACGTTGCCGTACTCATTCTCGGCCGCTACGACGCGAATGAGCATGCCGCTCGTCTTCGTTGCTGGGTCAGACGAGGTGGAGCTGCAGGCCCCGAGCAAGAGAGAGCCGATCATCAGCGACGCCGCCATCAGATGCCGGTGCCGCTCCGGTGTGGTCCGCCGTCTGGGATCGGTTTTCGGCCCTCTCATGGCCCGTAAGTTATAACGAGAATGATTCCCGATGCAACTAGGCGCCCCTCGCCTGTACGCTGGACCCGTGGTTGACGACCTTCAGGTCCTGGTGGCGAACCACCTTCGACGAGCGGGCCAGCGCTTTACGCCCAGACGCAAGGTCCTGATCGAAGCCCTGGCACGGGCCGGTCGGCCGGTGACCGCCGCTGAGCTTGTGGCGGCCGAACCGAGACTGCCGCAGAGCACCGCTTACCAGAACCTCGCATTCCTCGAGCAAGCCGGGGTCGTGCGCAGAGTGATGGGCAGCGATGAATTCGCCCGGTTCGAGATCGCCGAAGGGGTCACCGGCCGTCACCATCATCACCTTGTCTGCATCAGCTGTGGCGCCATCGAGGATTTCGAGGCGCCTCGGAAGCTCGAGAAGGGCCTCACAGACGCAATCAGACAGTTCACGAGCGGCACGGGTTTCCGAGCCGACACACATCGGCTCGACATTCTCGGCTGCTGCGCCAGGTGCACTGGTTGAGCAGAGGCCGATTCCCTCGGTGGCGTCGAGGGGTTTGAACTTGCGTCGGTAGCGCCTACTCAGGGGAGCATGCGAGACCGGTGCGTCGGATCGACCTGAGCCCTGCCCTCAGCCCAGAGCCGCGTATCGTTCAACACGGCGCGTGCGAAGGACAGATCTTTGGAACCGTCGACGACAGGGCGTCGTGCCAGGCGCGCCTCCCGCCGACGATGTCGCCACCGACGAGCCCGGAACCCGCCGTCGGGAGCTCGAGACCCAGGCTGGTGCCGACGCTCGAACCGGTTGACCACGAACACGGCCGTTGTTCCCAACGCAAAGACGAAGGCGAACGTGACAAGGACAGCGATCACGTTGTGCACGATGCACCTCTAGCGATTGAAGTCACTCGTCCGCACCAGGTTCCCCGCCGTGACCGCGATACCGGCGTCAAAGCCGTCGGAATCGTCGATCTCGGCTACGAGAGCCCGACGCAGCGCCCGGGCCCGACTGGCCTGCCGCTCGGCCCACCACCGCTGCCACGGCGTGACTGATGCGTCTCGGACGACGATCTCAGCGCGCGCCAAGCGGGTCGCCGCCTTGGCCGCTTCGTCGCAGCGGAACTCCCATGCGTGGGACGGGCAAAAGACGCCGTCCGACGGTCGGTGTCGACACCACGCTCCGGTTTCAGGGTCAAAGGCCAGACAGCGGTTCCAGGAGCGTGTGTGCATGCTTCCATTCAACGACCGTCGACCTAGGTTGCCTAGCGCCTTTTACGATCTGTTTATGAGCCCGGGAATCGTATTCACGGCGTGTTCACATCGGGAGGCTCCCGGCCGTCGCCGAGGCCAATGGCACCCGACCACTGCCAAAGCCCGGGCGGCCCGCGCATCGGTGTCTGCGTTGCCAGGAGCCCTCACGTTGATCGGGCCCGGACGCGCAGGAGCCACGTCGTCGGAGTCCCGCCTATTGGCGATGCGCCACGTTGGTCACACATCTTCGGTGTCATCGAGGGCAATTCGACCGACCACACGTTGGAATCTCACGCCGATGTCCTCTCGGTCGTTGGCGTCGGGCACGGTCTCCTGAGCGCCCTGGAAGATCATCTCAGCCTGGCGAGCCAAGATGCGCCTTTGTTCGGCGGAGGTGGTCTGCTCCATGATGTTGGTCAGAGCGTCCATCATGCGAATGATGACGGCAGGCATGCCCCGCGCCGCTTGGCGAACCTTGTCAAAGGCGCGATTGACCATTCGTTCATAGGACGGATCGGACTCAATCAGCCGGACACGACCAAAGCGATCCCTGTACACCCCCTCCTCCAGGGTTCGGCCAGAGACTCGGCTAAGACCGGCAGCAAGCCAGTCGATGCACGTGAGGGCGGTAAAGGTGTCGTTCACCGCTGGTGACAGCGCACGGATGGCGATCTCAACCAGTTGATCGATGGCGAACACGGGATCCTGCAGGAGCGTCCGGTGGGGGCCGGTGACATGTGAGCTTGCGAGTGCTTCCTCGATCTTCGGGGCCGCCTGCGGGGGGAAGACGGTCCCGAGCGGGCGCCCGGCGACGACGAAGTGGCCCGGCCGGTGGGCGAGACGTATGACGGCGTCTGCGTCCTCGGCAATGTGGACCAGCCGGCCGAAGGCCACGAACTGCAGGTAACCGCTCTCGAGAGCAGGGATGGCCGCTCCTTTCGCGTCGAGCAGCCCGGTGAGCGTCGCCAAACCCTCGGCGTCCCCCGAACCGCCGTCGGGGCCGGCCCCGGCAGGCTGGGGGAACTCGGCGTCGACGGCCGAGCGCAGATCGCGGGCGATGCCGGCTATCACCTCTGGCAGCTGGATCGACTTGGCTATGTGATGGATGAAGTAGATGAGGATCCCGACGTCGACGAACAGGAGCGCCTCGGCCATGGTGATCGACAGGTCCGGCACGAAGCCCCCGCGCCTGCCGCCAGTCGTTATCGATCCCAGTGCCAGCACGGAATAGACGAACGTCGCCACCCAGACGCCGAGCGTCAGCTGGTTGCCAACGTCTCGGACGAAATTGCGCATCATCCTCGGCCCGAACTGCTGCGAGGCCAGCGTGAGGGCCAGGATGGTGATGGAAAACACCACGCCCACCACCGTGATCACGGCCGCCGCGATGGCAATCAGGACCTGCCGAGCCGCGTCGGCCCCGAGCGCCCGGATCCAGAAGGGGTAGCTCAGGTGGCCGTGATAGGCGGCGACGTCAAAGCCGTAGGTGATGGCGAACAAGAGAACGCTCGCCGCGACGAGGAGGGTCGGAACGAGCCACAGGGTCGTGCGCAGCTCTTCCCGCTGCCATGTGGCCCGACGCAGCCGCTGCGGCGCCCTCTCGCGGAGGTGGCCTTGCCCGGACGCTTGCGTCCTCAGGCTGGAACCGGTCTCTGCCATCACCACCTCGTCAGGTCGGGCGGCTGGCGCGCCAGCCTCTTATAGTTGCCGACCAGACTTCCCGGCGCTCCGCGGCGATCCTACTCCCGCCGAAGGTGGTCTCCCCATTCCCGGGTACGCCACCGCGCCGGGAGGCGAAACGCCCCCAGCGATAGCGGAGAGCTCGAGAGCACAGTGGACGGCATCGAAGTCACCGTATGGGATGGCTCGAGCGCCGCGTCGTATACTCACTCGCAGCCCGGGGAGGCCCACAGCTCGGCCGGCAAGCGCTCGAGGGCGCTGCCGGCTCATGGGCGCGGCTCCGCTCTCGGCCGTCATGCTCTCCCCGGTGCCGGCCGGCCGGCGCTTCCCAAAGCCCGTGCCCGCCGAGTATCCTTGTCAGGCACGTGCCCGACAAGCCAAACCGCCCCGGAGGTCCGTGAGANNCAACAGTCAATGTCCGCGAGCTGGGCAGAAACACGGCCGGCGTGCTCGACACCGTGGCCACTACTGGCCGGCCCGTGCTCGTCGTGCGCAACGGGTACGTAGTGGCCGCCGTCGTGCCGATCGACTCCGATGCGCTCGAGGATTACGTGCTTGCCACCGCGCCCGAGTACGTGGCCAGCTCGGCAACAGTGGATCGCGAGATCGCGGCCGGGACGTTCACGGGCCATCGCCTCGAGGACGTGGAAGTGGAGATGGCGGAAACGGCGGCCGAAGCCGAGCGCCGCGGGGTGCCGTACAGCATCGTGGTGGCCGAGCGGGAAGCGGCCGAAGCTCCGCAGGAGTGAGCGCCTCCGTCACGCTCTCCCCCACTGCCAAGCGTGACCTGCGCAGGATCGGCCCTGGGCGTGACGCCGAACGTATTGGGGCAGCCCTGCGGGCGCTCGGAGCCGGCCAGGAGGATCTCGACATAAAGGCGCTTACGAGCCTGCCCGGATGGTTGCAGCTCCGTGTGGGGGATTGGCGCGTGATCTACCGAGCCCACGAGGGCGGATGGATCGTGGCTCGAATCG